>NZ_LKBH01000021.1:0-10846 GCF_001402935.1 Acidiplasma cupricumulans
ATATTTAAAAAAAATTTAAATAGGACTTTTCGTTATTTAATTATGGTAAGTATAGGGGAAATAGCATTAATAATAATAGTTTTGATAATTCTTGGCATACTATTATCCGGTATTCATATATTAAAGGAATGGCAGAGGGCCCCTGTGTTGACCCTTGGAAGATACACAGGACTGAAGGGACCCGGACTTATTTATGTTACACCAATAATAAGCAAAATTACAGTTGTCGTATCAACAAGGATACAGGCGGTTGCATTTAAAACAGAGTCAACATACACACAGGATAATGTTCCGGTTAACGTTGATGCGGTAATGTATTTTCAGGTTATAGATGCAGATAAGGCTGTGCTTAATGTTGAAAATTATGCCACGGCAACCCAGCTGGCAGCCCAGACCACACTTAGGGAGGTTCTTGGAAAATCCTCATTTGATGAGATATTATCTGAAAGGGAAAAGGTTGGTGAGGCTGCAAGGCAGATTATAGATGAAAAAACAGAGCACTGGGGGGTTAAGGTATCATCCGTGGAGATAAGGGATGTTCTGGTTCCACAGGCCCTGCAGGATGCCATGTCAAGACAGGCTGCGGCAGAAAGGGAGAGAAGGTCCAGGGTTACACTGGCACTGGCAGAGGTGGAGGCTGCCGGAAAAATGGTGGATGCTGCAAAACAGTATGAAAACAATCCCACTGCATTCCAGTTAAGATGGATGGATATAGTTTACCAGATTGGTCTTGAGGGTAAGGGATCCCTGATCATGATACCTCAGAACGTGCCAACAGCAGGTGATACATCACAGTTTTTCACTGCAACAGCCCTTGAAAGTATTTTAAGCAAAAACACGGGAAACACCACTAACTCTGGGAATAAACCTCAATGAGCTGATCAATGGTCAGCTCATATGGTCTTTTATCAGAATATATTCCATGATAATCTATTATGGATGAAATTTTTTTTCTTCTCATGGAAAATAGTTTTATTAAAAAAAGATCAAATTTTTTAATATCTATATTATACTCCCTTTTTTCTATTAATATTATTGATGAATCAACATTTGGCACAGGATAAAATGAGTTGCGGCTTACATTGTAAAGTATTTTAATTTGTGACCTTATACCTGAATTTACTGTAAGCCTCGAATAATCTGGAGTTCCAGGACTGGCAACAAGCCTTTGTGCGAATTCTTTTTGAACCATTAATATTGCCATTTTAAAATCATAGTCCAGTATTTTAAAAATTATTTTGGATGAGATTTGATAGGGTATGTTTCCTATAATTTTATCATATTTCCCTGGAGCCAGTTTTAGAAAGTCTGCCTTTATTATCTTTAATTTACCACTTTTAATAAAATTGTTATAACTTTGATTTAACTGATCCACAAATCTATGATCTGGTTCAACCACGGTCAAATTTATATTATATTTTAACAGTTGTTCTGTTAGGATTCCATGGCCAGGGCCTATCTCAAGTATGCATTCATTATCCTCTGGAGATAAAAATGATACCTCCTTTAATGCAATGTTATGGTCTTTTAAAAATACCTGGCCATATTTTTTACTAAAATTATCATTCATTTTGCAACAAATAATTTATATTTTTCATATCTGTTCTGGAGTTCCTCTATTATTCTGTTAACTATCATTTTTTTTGGATTGTGGACGCTTTTAACCCTTTCTGATATATCATCAAATGATTTAAACGGTGCTTTTTTTCTTTCCTCAAGGATTGCCCACATGCTTTTATTGCCTAGACCTGGAAGAAGCTCAAGTGTATGCATTCTGGCATTTACAGCCTCCGAATTATTAAAAAAGTTTATGAATTTCTCTGGATTTGAATCTATTATTGTTTCTATAGTATATGGGAGTTCGGATACAGCGGCGCTTGTTAATTCCTTGTATGTTATCCTCCTTTTTATTGATATAATTTTATCACGCTTCTCAGCAGATTTCCCTATATATATTCGATCACCAACAGATATGACTGCATCAGGTTTTGGTATTATCTCCAGAAGCTTGAATTCGCTCTCACCAATGGCTATTATTAATGGTGTCTTTCTAAAACTCTTATCTTCAGGGCGTCCCTGTGGTAAATAATCCAGAACATAAGCATATTCTTCCATTTATAAGACCTGCAATGTATCAAGAATTGCATCAAGCTGCGCATCATCCACTTTTATATTATATGAATTTAATACTGCTATTAATTCGTCCTTGTTATTTGGTTTAAGATCAATCAGCTTTACAGCAACCTCTTCTGAAAGCTTGAATGTTGACATTAATGATTCTTTTAGCTTTTCTATGTCAACGTTTTTTTTATATTTAAGAAACTTTTCAACATATGATAATGTATCTGCCTCATCCTCAGTCTTTTCTTCCTTTGCGGATAATTTGTTGTATACATCAATGTTTGTTATATATTTTATTTTCATTGATACAGCCTCTTGAGGTGCACTGGAGCAGATATAATTTTCCTTGTGGTATTGCCTATATTAAGAGACACAACATAGCATGATCCCTGCATACCTGAAACTATTCCTGTTCTGCCCTCAAATGTATGGTGAGGCATTCCATTATGAACTGCCGGATTTATAACTATTGCAACCCTGTCCCCAACATCGAATGTTTTGAGCAGGTCATTAACCTTGGGCATGCCCCTTTCCTTTATTCTTTTTGTGAGTATATTCCTTGATCCTGATCTGGATCCCCTTGACATTCTTGTCGTTTTAATCACCCCTATTTATATATATGACATCCAGGCTCTTAACCCTGAGTTTTTCACCGTAAAGTGAGGTCAGGCTTGGATTTGTCCTGCCACAATCTCCATTTACCAGTTCTTTTATATATGTGCCAGCCTCAGCACATATTTGGATGGTGGCAGTTTTATCCATTATATCTTCTATCTTTATATATTTTATTTCTTTTTTCCTAATAATATCGGATCTGTTACCAAGCACCCTTCTTGGTGTTTGCTGTTCTATTTTATTTCCTGTGAGCAGTTCACATGCCCTTATTAATTTTTCCCTGTCCATTATGCCATCTGATTCTATTACTGCCCTGTAAACCTTATCATGTTTGGCTTCCTTGATTTCTTTTACCCTCTTTTTATCACAAAAGGATAATTTATCTATTTTGATGCCGGCATTTTTTGAATTAACCGCAAATTTAAATTCCTCAAGATTAACCGACCTTTTTTTGGGATTTGATGCCTCTATTACAAATTCACGGCCATTACCAAGCATCATAACATCAACATCCTCACGTCCGGAACCATGAAGATAATAGTTTTCTGATTCTGTTATTTTCTTTAACTCCTCGCCTATTATAGATTCTATAGAATCACCGGAACCATGAATCCATCTGGTCTGTGGAAGATCGCGTCTCATCTTTGTATAAACACCATAAATATACAATGATTTAACATTTATTTCCACATAATCATAAATGGTGTTAATGTTTATTATGATATCCGGGTCCTTTGAATAGGTTTTTCCTGTAATATTTTCCATATATTTACCGAATTCCCTGTTAAATTCCTTCTTAATACTTTCGCCCTTTTTACCAAATTTTTCTTGAATTTGATTTTCTCTTTCCAAAATTTCCGGATCAAATTTTGACCCCACTAAAAAAGAATTGTATTCATATCCAGAAAGCCTATCCAAAACTATTTTTAGATATTTATCAAACTGATCAAATATGCCATTGCATATGTAGCAGGATGTTTTTTCCTGCATGCTTCCGATAAGTGCATTATAGGCAAATAAAAGACTTTCGCCCCTCTCTTTATTGGTTAACCCTGTTCCAATGCCTGCGAATATCCTGCCAGTGCATCTTGTGCAAAGATTAAAACTAAATAATTCTTCAAGATTCATAAAAATACTTAAAAAAATATATTAAAAATTTATCTGGCCTTAACAATCTTTTCAGTGTTTGGCCTATCCTTTATAAACACCCTTGAACCGCATTCACATTCTATATCGGCGGTCCCGAAAGATTTTTCAAGCGGTCTTCCGCATCTAACACATTTATACATGGCTATTTATCTCCTTTATTACTTCACTGCTGTATTCTGGTGTGTATGACCCACCAGCAAATTTATAACCACAGTGCCTGCATTCCCATATACCATTTGCAACCCTCTTAACCTTGTTTTGCTTGCAGGATGGGCATGTGTAATAGCTTGTTTTTTGTTTATAAACCTTATTCCATTCCTTTCTTATTGTAACACCGTACCTTGGCCCAAATCTGCCTGAGGCCCCAACCTTTACTGTGTGTTTTGTCATTTATAATCACCTTAAATATTTCTCCCTAATCTTACTACCTATATCACTTGATGTTTTTATAGCTTTCCTAATTTCATCAAGTGAGAATTCTCCAACATCACCCTTTTGCATGGCGTGTATATGATTGTCCTCTGCCATTGTTACAGTTATTCTGCCATTAGAAACCTGTTCCTCCTCAAGATCTGGGTCGCATACAAGTTCATCTCCAATTTTTGCCATGGTTACAGATACGGGCAGTGCATTTACAGGAAGTTTAAAGTCCTCACCGCCATATTTTGATGCTGGCACAATGGCGTTTTTTAAAGCGGATACCGCAGCAAGCGTGCATGCATCAATAATATTTCCATCGTAATTGAGAACATCTATATCAATATATACCATCCATACCTTTTCACCGGGTTCTATTACGAGCTTGGATGTGTCAATAACGTTGCTCTCCCTTATACCACGATCAACAACCCTTGAATATTCTATTGCCTGCTCACTTGGAGGGCCAGACTCAAATGTTGGAAATGCCATTGGGAGTAGCTCTATGTTGAGGGCCATTACACCACTTTCAGGAGAGTCCGGAAATGGGGTGCCTTCCTCTATTTTTATTCCCGCAACAACCTTTGTTTTACCAAGTTCCACCATGGCTGAACCACAGGCCTTTGGAATAAAATTCTCTGTAATTTTTATTTCCCTAAAGTCTGTTAAGGATCTGCCATCTATTCTTTTACCCTTTTTTATGCTATCCAGTATGAAACCTTTTTTAATTTCAGAAATTACCGCATTTGAATCCATGGGCATTTTTACTCACCATCCTCTATTGAATACTTGCTCATCAGGGCATCACGCTGAATCTTTGATATATCCTTCATGGCATTCATCATCATTGATGTCGCCTGATCAAATTCCTCCTCAGACACATCACCGTCTATCTGAAGTAAAACAACCTTGCCTGTTCTTGGGAGAATTGCCATTGGTATATCAGCCTGACCGTAGTTATCCTCGTCCTTTGAAAGGTCAAGAACAACCCTGCCATCAGCCTTCCCGGCAGTGCAGCCAACAACGAGATCCCTCATTGGAACTCCAGCATCGGCAACAGCAACAGATGATGCTGTCAAACTTGCTATTCTTGTGCCTGCATCAGCCTCAAGAACCTCGATAAAAACATCAATTTCAACTCTTGGGAGTTTTTCAAGTATTATTGCTGATGAAAGTGCCTCTGAAACAACCTTGGATATTTCCATTGTTCTTCTATCCGGGCCAGGCCTTTTTCTCTCCTCAACACTAAATCCGGCCATATTGTACCGTGCCTTGACTATTGCCCTGTCCATATTCTGGGTATGCTTTGGATAGGCCTCCCTAACATATACTGCCACTATAATCTTATTTGCACCCCACTCAATAAATGCTGACCCATCAGCCTTTTCTATAACACCGGTTTGAATTTTAATCGGGCGCATTTCATTAAAAGCCCTACCATCAAGTCTCAGACCATCATCGTTAATAAGCTTAATATTGCCTTCCATTTTAATTTTCACCCTTTAACTTTTTAAAATATTCTGCCATTCTGTCTGTTAAGCCAATTGTATGTGCTTCCTTTTCAACTATTTTTATGGCATTTATTGCCATATTAACGTTTTCTATATCTCCATCTATCCATATAAAACCATTCTGGCCAACTATTATTTTTGTGTTTGTTTCATTTTTTATAAGATTGATCATGTTTCCTCCCTTACCAATTACACGCGGTACCTTTGGGGGTTTAACCGCAATAATCTGGCCCGTTTCAAGTTTTTTCATGCCAGGTTCCTTCATGCTTACCCAGCTTTCCCTGATTTCATTTGACTGCGATATCTTGGCATAAATAAAATCACCAACATTCAGGTATCTTTCAAGGTCTCCGGCATTTACGTGCCATGGGGTATCGTTTATATGCAGTAGCGAATAATACGGAGAATTTATATCAACAGTCCACATGGTTGGCCCAATATCCATTATTTTACCTATTATCTTATCATTAACCCTTGGAAGATACGGGCTATTAAATGGTGCTATGTCGACAAATTTATCCCCGCGCTGTATCACTCCAAAATATTCTGAAAAATATTCAGAATTAGATTCATAAAGTCCATTTCTGGGCTTTAAATCATTTAGCTCAATTTTATCACCAGGATATACGATTTCTTTAGTTTCCAAACATTTCACCCTTACATTCAGCTCAATATTTATTTTTATATTAAATTATAAATTGCTATATAAAACATTTTTTATTTCCAATAAATTTATAAATCATTTTAAAAGTTTTACCTCCGCCTCACCATGTGCCTTCTTATTGATAAGATCCATTAAATCCCCCTGAAGACCTGCTGAGATTTCAATGATGCACATGTATTCCCCGGCATTTGACCATTCCTCCTTTAATATGTTACCAAATTTTGATATATCCCCATAGAGTTTTCCATATGCATCACCGGCCAGTTTTATACCAAGTCTAACCTTTTCTATTCTTATTGGTATTAAAACCCTTATGGCCTTTAAAACTGTCTGGACCTGCTCCTCGACGCTTTTAAATGGATCTATTCTAACCTTTGCCTCTTCCATTGCCTCCTCAATTCTTATTGCAGGTATTGGTGTATTTGTTTGTGGATTTATGGCCTCACGAACAATTTCATTGATAACCTGTTTTTTCTTCCTTTCAAGCATTTCCTTTCTCTGCTCTGTTGTAAGCTGTATCTGGCCTCGCCTTACTATTTCTATTGCTATCTGACCTATATCTGTGGTCTTAAAAACTTCCTTTAAAATTTCTTCATTTGACCTATCACCCTTTTTTGCATCCTTAAAAACCTCTGGTATTGCAAGGTCATTTTCTATGTCTATTTTCCCTGACCTAATTTTTCCAGCAGCATCTGGATCGACAAGAATTTCAAATTTATAACCGTGAGATTCAAATCTTGCTATAACTGCATCATCTATACTGACCATAAAACTTAATTATATCTATAAATAAATAATTATAGATTGTTCCATTTTAATTAAAAAAAGTCATAATCATATATTACCATCACAGAGGCATTTTTTTCATGAGATCTTGCCATATTTATTATTTTCTTTGCATACAAAAGGTTATCGGCAAAACATATGGCAAGACCTGCTGATCTGCCCTTAAATGTAAAGAAGATATTATTTTTTAATAAAGGTTCAATAAGATCAAAATTTTCTGAAAAAATTGCGAAAACAGTTATATCAGTTTTAGAGATGTCAATAACAGGTATAACAGAAATTATTGATTTCTTAATTAAATTTTCAATATACTTTTTAATCCTTTTGGCAGGCAGAGCTGTGAGGCAAGATCGTTATATGAGAATCCTTGGATTGCTTTTGAGAGATTCTATAATTGCCAGTTCATTGCCTGAAACTGTGATGTTTATGTTCTGCTCTGGAATGTATTCCATTGCCTTAGGGCCAATTTTTTCTGATGCAGCATCTATACTGGCTCTTAATTCATCCAGTGTTTTTCCCTGAAAGCCGTAAAGTGATATTTCTTCCAGACACAGTATTTTGGCAAATATGCCTGTTTCTATTGTATTTAAACCAGAGAATGCCGCAAATCCACTTTTTATATTATATATCCTCTTATCAACATAAAGGGCAAATTTTTTTATAATGTTATTGGCCTGAAACTTATTTAACCTGTACTGTAAGGATTGCGGGGAAATTCCGAGATTTTTTGAAATTTGCCTCAATGTAGATCTGCCATCTCCCAGAAGGCTTGTCAGTATCCTTTTGTCTATTTCATCCATTTTAACCGGTATCCGTTTTTAATTTAAAATTTTTGGCGAAATAATGATAGAGTAAATTAAATTATAAAGGTTCTATTTATACATGTATTATAAAAATACTTTTAATAAACACTTTTATATCCATAATAAATAGGTATATCATGGAGAAAATTGAGATAAAAAATCCCGGCCAGCATTATGTAAATAATTTCATACTATATGACGCGCTTGGAGGGCCAGTTATAAATGAAAATTTATGGAAGCTCAGGATAGATGGTATTGTTAAAAAACCCATGGAATATACATATAATGAACTTAATTCCATGACAAACATAGAATACATATCTGATTTTAATTGTGTTACAAAATGGTCTGTAAAAGATGTTAAATGGACAGGACCGTCCCTAAGAGACCTTATATTAAAATCAGAACCTGAGGAGGATGCTGAATGGGTCATGTTTATATGTGCCGATGGCTATGATACCCCTGTGCCTTATGACGATGCAATAGATGAAAAAAGCATAATAGCTTTAAAAATGAATGATAAGCCTCTGGCCATCGAGCATGGATTTCCAGCAAGACCGTTTATACCCTCATTATATGGATGGAAGAGTGCCAAATGGCTTACAGAGATAAAAATAATGAGGGATTATGAGGATGGATACTGGGAGTCATATGGTTATCATGAACGTGGTAAAATAGAAGATGAGGAGAGATTTAAGGGATTTGCGTGGAGAAAAATAAAAAGGAAATCAAAGATAGACAGATAAAAATTTTATTAATTTTAGGTTAATTTTACGGTGCAATTGCAGATTATTACTTTAAAATTAACTCTATTGGTGCATGGTCTGACCCCATAACATTTTCCAGTATTAGTGAGTCATTAACATTTTTTATAAAATCTTTTGAGACAACAAAATAGTCTATTCTCCATCCTATATTTTTTTCTCTTGCATTAAATCTATACGACCACCATGAGTAATGATTTGGCTCCTTATGAAAATATCTGTATGTATCTATATATCCATGATTAAGAAATTCCGTCATAAAATCCCTTTCCTGCTGCGTAAATCCAGCATTATTTTGGTTGTCTTTAGGTCGGGCTATATCTATCTCCTCATGCGCTACATTAAAATCACCAGTGATTATAACCCCCTTTTTTGATTTTAAATCATCACAGTATTTTAGAATTTCATGATCGAATTCAATCTTATAATCAAGTCTGGTAAGACCGTGCTGGGAGTTTGGAAAGTATGAATTTATTAGATAATAATCATCGAAATTAAATGTTTGAACCCGACCCTCTGAGTCAAAATCCTTATTTCCGATTCCTGCCACATAGTCTAATGGTTCAGTTTTGGTCAAAGCCATGGTACCGCTGTATCCCTTTTTCTGTGCAGGGTTAATATATACCTTATAATCAAGATGATATATCTCCTCAGGAACAGACATATTATCCACCTTTGTTTCCTGAAAAAGTATTATATCGGGATTTTCCTTTTTTAAAAAATCTATTATACCATTTTTCACAGCAGCCCTTAGGCCATTCACATTCCATGATAAAATTTTCATGATAGTTTAAGCAATATACATATAAAAGTTTATTTTTTAGAGTAATATATAGAAAATAATCTATGATAATACCTTAATAAATATTAGATATAAACTTATAATGAAAAAAAGCATATTAATAATAGGCCTTATTATACTGATCATTAGTCTCGCCATGTATGGCGTGGATATTCATGATAAAAATAACACAACATATACCCTGAAATCATTGGGAAATGGAATTTATGAATCTAAGGAGATAAGCTTTAAATCTTCTGATATTCTCACAGTAAAAAATCCAACGTCAAACTCGGGGCTTATACCTGCATCTGATGCTGGCAAGGTAACAAATATAACAACACTGAATGAATTTAAAATTGGAAGCACCACCAGTTTTGGAATAATAAAAGAATATTCTAAAATACCTTCAGGCAATTACATATTTATAGAAATTACAGGTGGAAAAGTTTTTACAACATACACATTTGGTTCATATTCCTATTTAATAGATATTGCATATTTGGGATATGCCAGTACAGTTGGCATTATTATAGGTGTTTTAACAATTGCTGCTGGGGCCCTGATAGATTCTCCTTTATGGACCAGAAGACATATTAATTAATTTTTTTAAATTTAACTTTAAAGCGTGAAGTCTCCTTTCCTGATGGAGTAGATGAAGGCGTAAAGTTTTATGGTATATTAAATTACATAAAAAAGGTAGGCACGGACTGTACCGAATTTATGCCAGTGTAGCGATGTTTCATACATGATGGGGCAAGCTTTTCAATGGTATCGGGAATCCATATACTTTAACTTTGTGAGGATGTCGCCAAATCTGTGTTAAAAAATAATGCATTTTGATATTAAGCCAAGGCTCTGGATGAAGCATACACAAGTTTTTTAACTTTAATTGAATATAATGTCTGTTTTCGTATATTTTTGCTTTTATCATTTGATTTCCAGCTATCAAATATTATAATATATAAATTACAATGTAACCTATTAACATCTTCCCAGCATATATTGATTGTAGTTTATTCCATTATTCATGAAGTTAGAGGGTATTTACATAGAGTTAATTTCAGTCAGATAAGATATAATTCTACAAATTAATATACCAGAAATAAGATTGGGAATTCTACAATGTTGATGAATTTCTGAAATTACAAAATTGACAAATATTCAATGAAAAATTAACATTTAAAATATTTCATAACCCATAAAAGATGTAGCTTATTTAAATGTTAATTTTA
>NZ_LKBH01000022.1:0-10240 GCF_001402935.1 Acidiplasma cupricumulans
TTTATTTAAAAAATCTAAAATAATAAAGGAAATATTGTATATTTCTATAGTGGACCGGCGCAAAAATTTGTATGAGATAGCATTTAAAGAGAGGTATGAAAACATGGTTTCATCAGTATTATATGAGCATAATGCACTTGAACATAATGATCTTATAAACAATAATATGGAATATATAACAGCTTTAATTCCTGGCGAGGATGTAAAGGACTTAAAAAATGATTTATCCGATCTTGGTGAACTAGAATCATTTACCGCAAAAAGTAAAGTATGTGGAGATTCAAAATCATTATTTAGTTTAACAGACCAGGAAGCCTTAACAATATATACTGCGTATATAAATGATTATTTTAATATACCAAGGAAAAAATATCTTAGAGAATTGTCGGAAGTAACAGGATTGTCAAAATCGACATTGGAGGAGTACATAAGGAAGGCAACATATAAAATAATTAAGGACTGGATTTATCAAAATGAATATTTTTTAATTGACAAATTTGGTAAAAGGGTGATAAAATGAATTTCCATGGAAAAAACGCTATTGTTACAGGCGGATCAAGGGGTATAGGAAATGCAATAGCCAAAGCCCTGGCAGATAATGGTGCCAATGTTATGATAACATATGCACATAATGATTCGGCTGCAGAGGAAACTGTTAATTATATAAAGAGTAAAGATGTTAATGGATATAAATATAAAATAGACCAGTCAAAAATCGAGGATATTAAAAATTTTATAGACTATGTTAAATCAAGATTTGAAAATGTTGACATACTTATTAATAACGCAGGCATATGCCCATTTATGAATTTTTTTGATATAGATATAGCAACATTTGAAAAGGTGTGGAAAACCAATGTTGAGAGTCATTTTTTTATAACACAGGGCATATCAAAAATAATGATTGAAAAAAATATAAGGGGAAAAATACTGTTTATGAGCTCAATAAGCGCAATAGTTGGCGGTGAATTTCAGGCACATTATACAACAACTAAATCAGCACTAAACGGATTAATGCATTCACTTGCAATAATACTTGGTGAGCACGGAATAATGGTGAATTCACTAGAACCGGGAACAATATTAACAGATATAAACTCAGAGGATTTGTCAAATATTGAAAAAAGAAATTATATGGAAAAAAGAATACCATTAAAAAGGCTTGGAAAGCCGGAGGATATAGCGGGTCCGGCACTCTTCCTTGTATCCGATGAAAATACATACATAAATGGCTCCGAGCTTCTTGTTGACGGTGGAATGCTTGTTAATTTACAGTAATATTTTTAAAATATAATATGAACATATACGGATGAATATTTAATAATTATTATAAATTTATTAACAATATGAAAATAGAGCATATTAAAATAGTAAAAAAAGAAGATGTAAAGCAGCCATTATATAGATATGTAAAGCCAACAGATTATTATCTTAGTATTCTGGGTGAAACAACACCAACAGAGGCTGCAATGATAAATAATGTATATACACTGGAAATGAAGGCCGGTGAATATTATTCATATTATAATACAACAGATGAGGTTTCAAATTTTGTTATTGAGTTAGCAAAAAAAATAAAGAATTTTGACATAGCAGAAATAAACATGGTATGGGATTTGTTATACAGATTATCACTTCCACTTGGTAGATCAGGAATAATGATGCATGCCATCAGTGCCATAAATATAATGATGTATGATTTATATTCTAAATATCTGAATATACCGGTATATCAACTCATTGGTGGGAAAACAAGAAAAAGAATAAGGGCATATGCATCACATTTACATCCAACCAATATAAATAAGCTTCAGGAGGAAGCCATGGAATACGTAAAGGATGGATATAAATCTATGAAGATGAGATTTATAGCAGGGCCATCGGATATTAACGGTATAGAAAAAAATATAGAGCTTGTAAAGGCAATAAGGGATGCGGTTGGATACAATATAGAGCTGGCAGGTGATGCGTGGATGTCATGGAATTATAATTTTTCATTGAAAATGTTAAAAAAGCTTGAAAAATATGAAATGTCCTGGGTTGAGGAGCCATTACTTCCTGATGATTTTGAATCCATGAAATTATTGTCAGAAAAAACAGATATACCCATTGCTGAGGGTGAGCATCATTATTATTTATATGATGTTAAACATCTACTTGATTCTGGAATAAGAATAATACAATGTGATTCTGTATGGGCAGGCGGAATAACATCAATGAAAAAAATAGCCGCACTTGCAGAATCATACGGTGCTGTGGTTATACCGCATACAGGAAATGTATATAATTTAAATTTTATAATTTCTGAGCCTGAAAGTGTTACACCCATGGCTGAATTTTTAACAAAATACCGTGAATGGATGGAACAGAACATGTCAGGAATACCATTCCCTAAAAATGGATATTTTGAACTTTCTGAAAATCCTGGATTTGGTATAATATACAGTGGGGAAATTACCAACAAAATACAATAATTTAAATTTTTATTAAATAATTTTCTATACTGATATTTTAACCTATAAAAATAATAAAAATTAACAATTTTCAAAATTGAAAGAGCCGCCGACGGGATTCGGTCCCGCGACCTCGTGCTTACCAAGCACGCGCTCTACCAGGCTGAGCTACGACGGCAGTACTGGTTAATCCCAAATCAATATAAATTATTTTTCAATTATCACATCTGGTTAAAAAAATCATTAAATACTTATAAATAATATTTATCTTTGTGATAAACCCTGATATAGAAACAGATAAAATAAAGAGATACTGGCAGGATTTCTTTGACCAGTATGATTATAATGACCAAATAAATAACCTAAGGTCAATATATCCAGATGAAAAATCACTTTACATTTCATATAATGATATAACCGGCTTTGATGAAACCTTCGCCCAAAGCCTGATGGAGGATCCCACACTTTATTTTTCAATTGGTGAGGAATACATAAGAGATACCATAGGGTTGTATAACAACAGAATTAAAAGAATAGATATACGGTTAACAGACGTTCCTGATATAACCGGCATTAAATATGAAATAAGGAATGTAAGAAGCTGCAATGTAGGTACATTTATTTCAATAAGTGGCATAATAAGAAAAAACACAGAGGTTCTTCCCAGGCTTGAAAGGGCAGCATTCAAATGCCCGGCATGTGGCGAACTTACCTATGTTAATGAGGACTATCAGAGACTGGTTGAACCATCCTCATGCCAGCATTGCGGATACAACAAGGGCAAGTTAAAGTTAATTCCGGAGGAATCAGAATTTGTTGATACACAAAAACTTGAGATACAGGAGAATCCAGATAACATTGATGGTACATCCCAGCCCCAAAGAATAACTGTAATAATGGAGGACGATATTGCAGGCAAGGTATTTCCAGGAGACCGGGTTACAATATATGGTATACTCAAGGCCGATCAAAAACATATAGGAACAATAATGCTAACAGAGTTCAATATATATTTATATGCAAACAATTATAAAAAAGAAACGAAGGATTTTGAGGATATAAAAATTAATGAGGATGATGAAAAACAGATAAGGGAACTTGCAAAGGACCCAAACATAATAAAAAGGTTATCAAAATCCATTGCCCCCTCAATTTATGGTCTTGAAATAATTAAAACTGCACTGGTGCTTCAGCTTTTTGGTGGGGAAAGAAAGGTTATGAAGGACGGGACCAAAATCAGGGGTGATATACATATATTAATGGTTGGGGACCCTGGAACTGCAAAATCGCAGCTATTGAGATATATGACAATGATCTCACCAAGAAGTGTATTTGCATTTGGAAAGGGTTCAAGTGCTGCAGGTTTAACTGCCGCTGCCGTCAGGGACGATTTTGGTGAGGGTAGATGGACTCTTGAGGCTGGCGCTCTTGTTCTGGCTGATAATGGTTTTGTCGCCATAGATGAACTGGATAAGATGGATGACAGGGATACAGCATCAATGCATGAGGCAATGGAACAGCAGTCAGTGACCATATCAAAGGCAGGTATTATGGCAACGCTAAAATCAAGGTGTTCTATTCTTGCAGCTGCAAATCCAAAGTTCGGACGTTATGACCCCCTAAAAAGTATTACTGAACAGATTGACTTTCCACCGCCATTATTATCCAGATTTGATATAATTTTTAAGTTAATAGATACACCAAATAGGGAAATGGATGGAAAACTGGCAGAACATATACTCATGACACACAGACTTGGTGAGATATATAAGGGCCTTGAAAACAATAATGTGGATATAAAAATACCTGACGAGGAAAATTTTATACCCGAAATAGACAAGGATCTTATAAGAAAATATGTTTCATATGCAAAAAATCACGTTTTCCCCAGATTAAGCAATGAGGCAATTGATATACTTAGGGAAGAATATATTAAAACCAGAAGCTCTGGTGGTGATTCAATACCGATTACAGCAAGGCAGCTGGAATCCACAATTAGACTGGCAGAGGCCGCTGCCAAGGCAAGATTATCTCCAATTGTAACAGCAGAAGATGCATTACTGGCGAAAAGCATAGTGGATTATTACCTTAGGGAGGTATCTTCCATGAATGGCAAGGTGGACATAGATATATTGAACAGCGGTATAAGTTCCAGGCAGAGAAGTGAGCTTGAAATAGTTCTTGGTGTAATTAAAGAATTAAAGGAGGCAAAAAATCGTGCCCCTGAAGTTAAGGAGGTTCTTGATGAGCTTCAGGCCAGGGGCATAAGCCGGGAGCGTGCAGAATCAGATATAGAAAAATTAAATTCCATGGGTGAAATATACCGCCCATCAGATAAAAGAATAGATGTGTTGAAATGAATAATATTAATATGAAAATAGTTAATATTAATGGAGAGGTCGTTCTGGCAGCTGCGGATAGCGAATTAATAAACAGGGATCTAAGGGAAGGAAAGCTTCATTTAAAGGTAAAGCAGGATTTCTATGGTGATATGCGGGTTTCTGAGGATACTTTTTTATCATCCCTCTCCATATGCACGATTGCAAACTTGGTCGGAGAAAGGGTTGTGAGTGCAGCAATTAATGCAAATTACATAGACCCCGAGAACGTTATACGTATTAATGGCGTGCCACATGCACAGCTTGCCAAAATAGATTAATAATGATAAAGAATATATATACTGAAATAATAAGGAATAACTTACGTTAAACAGGATGATAAAATGGCAGAAGATAACAATAATGAGAATTTTCAGTATATAGTTAGGATCGCTAACCGTGATATTAAAGGAGAGAGAAAATTTGAGCTTGCACTTGCAGATATTAAGGGAATAGGATACAGGCAGGCAAAAATTATAGCAGCAAAATTTAATATAGACCCATCTGTAAGAATAGGCGATTTATCAGAGGATAAAATTCTTGAAATAAGGAAATATGTTGAAAATAAAGAATATGCAGATATGCCTGTATGGCTTTTAAACCATAGAAAGGATATAACCACGGGCAAGGATTTTAACCTGCTATCCAATGACCTTGACCTCCAGGTTAATGATGATATCAATTTAATGAAGAAAATGAGGTCATACCGTGGTATAAGACATGAGCAGGGTCATAAGGTCAGGGGACAGAGAACAAGATCAAATGGTAGAAAGGGTTTATCAATAGGAGTGGTTAGAAAGAAGGAGGAACCAGGAAAGAAATAAGGTGTTATTTATGGGAGATCAGAAATTTCAGAGGAAAAGTTATTCAACCCCGAGACATCCATGGGAGAAGGAAAGAATTGATTATGAACGTGAGCTTCTGATTAAATATGGCTTGAAAAATAAACGTGAGTTATGGAAGGCTGAGGCCATACTTAATAATTTTAGAACACAGGCAAGGAGCCTTCAGGCAAAAATAAGGTACAGCGACCCACTGGCCCAGAAACAGTTACAGCAGCTGCTTGCGAAATTAAGCCGGTTAAATATATTAACAGAAAACGCAACACTGGATGATATTCTGGCACTCTCGCTTGAGGACATTTTAGATAGAAGGCTTCAGACAATAGTTTATCAGAAAAATTTTGCATCAACAATGAAACAGGCAAGGCAGTTAATAGTTCATGGGCATATAACTGTAAATGGTCGTGTCACAACAATTCCAAGCATGTTTGTTCAAAAAGGTTTTGAGGATAATATAGCATACAGTGAGAAATCACCATTTGCGGATGAAAACCATCCCATAAGGCTTGCCATTGCAGGGGCCGTTAAAGAGGAACAGGAAGAAGATAAAAAGGAAAATGTAAAGGAGGAAGAAGATGAATAAGACTGGAATAGCCCATATTTATGCATCACAAAATAATACATTAATACTTGTAACAGATCAGACAGGATCAGAAACAATAGCAAAATCAACCGGTGGAATGGTGGTTAAAAATGACAGGGATGAATCAAGTCCTTACGCTGCCATGAAGGCGGCAGATATTATATCTGAAAAGCTCCGTGAAAAGGAGATAACTGATTTAATTATAAGGGTTAGAGCTCCGGGCGGCAGCAAATCTAGAATTCCTGGCCCAGGAGCACAGTCTGCCATAAGGGCATTGTCCAGGGCAGGTTTTAAAATTTTAAGAATTGAGGAGGTTACACCCATACCCCATGATGGCACCAAAAAGAAAGGGGGCAAGAGAGGAAGGAGAGTATAAAATGCTTAAAATTATTGAATTAAAAGATAATTTTATCCGTTTTGAGATTGATGGTATTACTCCGGGAATAGCCAATTCTTTAAGAAGAACATTGATTAATGATATACCAAAACTTGCAATAGAAAATGTTGTTTTTCATCATGGAGAGATAAGGGATAAGGACGGAAACGTCTATGATTCCTCATTACCATTATTCGATGAGATGATTGCGTCCCGGCTTGGCTTAATTCCATTAAAAACAGATCTAAAACTTAATTTCAGGGATGAATGTTCATGCGGTGGGACTGGTTGCGATTTATGCACAGTTACATATTCCATTAATAAACTCGGCCCCGGGGATGTTTATTCATCAGATATTATGCCTGTAAACCGCCCTGACCTCACACCAACTGATCCCATGATCCCCATTGTAAAATTAAAAAAGGACCAGGCAATTCTGGTAACATGTGAGGCCATACTGGGACGTGGTAAGGAACATGCAAAATGGCAGGTAACCTCAGGGGTTTCATATAAATATCACAGAACATTCACCATCAATAAATCCGAATTTAATAAATGGACATATTATAAAGAAAAATGCCCAAAATCCGTGGTCAGCGAGACTGATGATCAAATTGTATTTAGCGATGACACTCCATGCAGATTTCTTTCACAGTTATTTGAGGAAGACCATGTGAAGATTGATGAGGATGATACCAGATTTATCTTCAAATTT
Organism: Acidiplasma cupricumulans; assembly: GCF_001402935.1. NCBI lineage: Archaea > Methanobacteriati > Thermoplasmatota > Thermoplasmata > Thermoplasmatales > Ferroplasmaceae > Acidiplasma > Acidiplasma cupricumulans. Next base: position 7,348 of record NZ_LKBH01000022.1, read on the forward strand.
GAAACAGATGGGTCATTAAAGGCCATAGATGTCCTTGATTATGCAATTAAAAGGCTGGAGGATCGCTTTAACACCCTAATGGAAAGCCTTTCAGATTAATTGATCATACTGCATTTTCCTGAATAAAGGAAGTATTAACCTTAATATTTCATTGCCCCTGTCTGTAAGCTCGTATGTTATATTCCCATAACTTTTTCTTTCTATAATACCAAATTTTGTAAGCTGTTTAATTCTCAGTGATATTAATGTTTTATCGGACCCTGGCAGATCATTAACAATTTTATTGAAATTTTGATTTTTTAATTTATTATTGGCAAGGAGCGTCATGATCATAATGGTATATTTTTTCCCGAGAAGCCTGAAAAGCTCTATTGAATTGTCTATGCATACCAACTCATCATTAAATTTTACCATGCAGTATTTTTGCCTCCCATCCATAGTTATACAATATCAATATTTATATAAACATATTGCTATGGAAGCCAGATCAGGACCATTTTCCAGCGCCTGATAAATTTTAACATCCCGTTTTAATGATTTCATCTCCTCATCAACGGCCATCTTTAATGGGGTGAAAAGGTCCTCACCCTCCTTGCTTATGCCCCCTCCAATGAATATTGCCTCTGGATCAAGAATATTTATAATATTTACAATACCCACAGCCAGATAATATATTGTTTCCTCAACTATTAGCTGTGCAAGCATATCGCCCTCTTTCTTTGCGTCAAACACAGCCTTTGCATTAATAAATTCAGGTCTGAGTTTTGATAGTATTGTGGAGTCATTTAATCCATGAACATCCTCCAGCACCCTTGCCCTTATACCATTCCCACCTGCCAGTGTTTCAAAGCAGCCGCGCCGGCCGCATCCACATATTGGGCCGTTTGCCACCATAACCATATGTCCAATTTCGCCTGCCATGCCATGGGACCCGCGGTAGAGTTTACCATTAATAAATATCCCACCTCCAATACCTGTGCTTAATGTTATATAAACAAAATTATTGTATTTTTTTGCCCCGCCAAATATTTTCTCAGCTATTGTGCTGGCCGATGCATCATTTTCAAGCCTTACTGTAACACCAAAGTGCTTTTCAAGCCCCTCTGTAATATTATAATTTTTTAGGCCAAGGATATTCGGGGATGATACAATTAAACCACTTTTTGAATCAACAATACCTGCAAAAATTATTCCAATCATATCCGGTTTATTCAATTTATTTCTTGATAGAAGCTCCTCGCCCATATCTATAAGCTGCTGCGAAAGTCCGTTTTTACCATACTGTTTTGTTGTTTTTCTCTTTATGGAATCTATTATTTCACCATTTTCATTGCCAATAATGGCTGAAACCTTCGTACCACCAACATCATAGCCAAGTATAATCATAATATCATAAGATTATTTTAAAAATAAATATAAATCTAATTGAAACACTGGAAAAAGTTAAAAATTTAATAAATAGATAAATATAAACCTCTAATGAGAACGTACATTAATAATATAAATAATCTAGAAGATGGTTCTATAATAGAAATCGATGGATGGGTTCAGGAAATACGGAAAATAAAAAAGCTTCTTTTCCTAATAGTTAGGGATAATACAGGGTCTGTCCAGGTGACAGTTAAGGATAATATGGTAAAAAATTATGATTCCATTTATAATATTTCCAGGGAGTCTGTTATTAAAGTATCTGGTAAATTAAACAAAAAAAGCATTAGCAAATCGGGTGTGGAAATTCTTGCAAATGAAATTATAATATTAAATACGGCAGAGACCCCACTTCCAATGGGCGTTATTGATCTTGTTGATGTTGATTTCGATACAAGACTAAATAATAGATTCATTGATTTAAGAAAGCCTGAAAATCTTATTATATTCAAATTTGAAAGCGAGCTTCTTTTTGGCATCAGAGAATATATGAACAAAAATAATTTTATTGAGGTTCACACACCCAAAATTGTTGCGGCTGCAACAGAGGGTGGTGCTGACCTGTTCCCTGTTCAGTATTTTGAAAAACGTGCATATTTAAATCAGTCGCCACAGTTATATAAGGAAATATTAATGAGTTCTGGTTTTGACCGTGTTTTTGAGGTTGGTCCAGCCTTCAGGGCAGAAAAAGAGAACACTGTAAGGCACCTAAATGAGTTTACATCCATAGATATTGAAATGAGCTTTTCTGATGATGAAACAGTCATGAGGATGCTGGAAAACGCCATAGCATATTCCGTTAACCGCGCCGACTCCATTCTTGGCAAGGAATTAAAAGGTCTTGGTTATTCCATTGAGGAGGTAAGGCCACCATTTCCACGTATAGAATACTCAGAGCTTATTAATTATCTGAATGACAATGGCTTTAAATTAAACTTTGGTGATGATTTTTCCCCGGAGGCCATGAAATTTGTCTCTAAAAAATATAATGGTTTCTATTTTATAACAAAATGGCCAAAGGATTTAAGGCCTTTTTATACTATGCCTGATGATACCAATAGAAATGTTACAAGATCCTTCGATTTACAGTTACGTGATATTGAGGTATGCTCAGGTGCACAAAGAATTCATGATTATAACATGCTTGAGAACAGTTTTAATGAAAAAGGATTAAACAAAAATAATTTCGAATTTTACATAAAAGCTTTTAAATATGGCATGCCACCACACGCTGGATGGGGCCTTGGCCTTGAAAGGCTTGTAATGAACCTCTTAAATTTAAGCAATGTGCGTGAATCAACCTTATTTCCTAGGGATAGATCTAGACTTTCTCCCTGATTTTTTGTTATCACTCCATATTGTTTTTTCTAATTCATCATAGCTGGCTGTTTCGTCTTCTAGTTCTTCTTCAAATTTCTTCTTATATAAAGCCATATTGAAGACCAAATAATATATTTACAAACTA
>NZ_LKBH01000023.1:0-9945 GCF_001402935.1 Acidiplasma cupricumulans
TTTATAAATTAATTATTAATTTTTTAAAACCGTACATAATATCGCTGTCTATTCTATCATCACCGGACGGTTTTTCAACGGTAAAATCTTTTATAAATTTGGAAAATTCCTTCAGAACAACCACTGCCTCAAGGCGTGCCAGTGGGGCACCTATACAGAAGTGTATACCGTGTCCGAATGCCATGTGCCTTTTATTATTCCTTTTTGGATCAAACAAATCCGGTTCCTTATATATGTCCTCGTCCCTGTTTGCCGATCCAAGATATAAAAATACAATATCATTTTTAAGCACCTCAGTACCCGATATCTCTGTATCCTCCCTTGCATACCTCCTTGTTGATTGAACAGGTGATCTGTATCTTAGCGTTTCCTCTATGACTGCCGGGATAAGTGATGCATCATTCTGCATTTCATAAAAATATTTTTTGTTCTCAGAAATCGTTAATATGGTATTTGTTATTAGATTTGTTGTGGTTTCATTACCGGCCACAAGAAGTAAAATTGCAAAGCTAACTATCTCCTGATCAGTTAATTTTCTTCCATCAATCTCAACCGTGCATAGATCCTTTAAAAGTCCTTTTAATTTATCAGGCTTCCTTATTAAGCCATAAAAATAATCTGCAATCTCATACTGTGTTTTTATGTCCGGTCCACGGCCAAGGGAGGATGCAAGTCGGTCTGACCAGATCTTAAACAGTGGCATGTCATTATCCGGTATGCCCAGTATCTCTGAAATAACCATGACAGGCAGTGGGTATGAAAGTTTTGCAACTATATCCACATTTTTTTCCGTAAGCATGTTAATAATGAGGTCATCAGCAATTTGTCTTATTCTATTTTCGTAATTATCTATTGTTTTTGGCACAAAGGCATAATTAATGAGGTTCCTTAACTCTGTATGTTTTGGAGGGTCAAGTATGAGTATGCTTGGTGCAATTTTTTCATTAAGAATGCCGGAAAGGTTTTCATCAAGGAGATCTCTGAACTGTGATGAAAAGACACGGTGGTTTGACAGTACATTTAATATATCATTATATTTAAACACATGTACTGAATTACCATATCTGAATACAGGATGATTCTGTCTCATAAACTCATACCATTTAAATGGTTCGTCCCTGTATGTTGGCATATTCATAATAACCATATTCAAATTTTAGTATATCTCTTTATCCAAATTCCATTTATAACATGGATAAATCATATCAGCCCAGGTTTAACAAAATATACCTATTTTTTATAGTTTTAATACATATTCAACCATGATTATTGATAATATTATTGAGAATTATAAAAAAGATGAAAACTTTGTTTATCCTTGTTACAATGGATATAATTTTGCAAATATAAATGCATCAATATTAAATTTATTCGGCATCAGCCATGGAAGGGGCCTTGACAGAAATTTATATTTTAATCTTGATAATGATGTACCAACGGTATTCATTTATATTGATGGCCTTGGTTACGGTCACTGGATTGATTATCTATCACAGTACCGGCCATTTAAAATTATTAATGATGCCGGGCTTGTCTCTCCAATCACCGCAGTTTTCCCATCCACAACGGCCGCTGCAAGCAATACAATAAATACAGGTAAATATCCATCTGAACATGGCCTCTTTGAATGGAGGCTTTACATTGATGAATTTTCAATGGTATTAAAAAGCCTCCCGTTTATTCCTGTTTATAAAAAAGATAATGAGCGTTTTAAAAATTCAAATTTCAGTCCTGAAATACTCTTTAACGGTGAAACGTTTTATGAAATCCTCAGAAAAAGTGGAATAAAATCCTACATAATATCAAATAGCAATTTAATGAAGAGTGATTACAGCAGAATAATGTATTCAGGTTCAAAGGAAAGAAAGCGTTTTGATTTTTTATGTGAGGGATTTATTATCTTAAAAAAGTTGCTTATGAAACTGCATGGCCCCTCATATGTATTCTTTTATATAGAAAATTTTGATAAGATGCAGCACAGATACGGGCCTGGCAGTTTGGAGCATTTATATTCTATAAAAAATATATCATATCTTTTTAATGACTTTTTAAATGAACTTGCCGGCCAAAAAATAAATGTAATTATATCATCGGATCATGGATTTATGCCTGTGAAGAATAAGATATATGTTAGGTGCATAGATGAATATATTACTGTAAGGGATGGGAAAAAAATACCGGAAACATGGAGCCCCAGGGATATGTCCATTTATTCTGAGGATGATAAAATTATGGATGTTTTGTCCGAACAGCTCATGGGAAGGGCCATGATAATAAAAAAGGGTGATCTTATAAGAAGACAACTGCTTGGGCCGGCTGATATCACAAAAAAATACTGTTCACGCATTGGTGATTTTATAGTTTTGCCATATTATGGAAACACTGTATGGTATAAATACTGTGAAAATGACATTATTAAGGATAACGGTATGCATGGTGGTCTAAGCCCTGAGGAAATGATAATACCGCTTGCATCCATAAATTTAAAAGATATTAAAAATTATTAATTTGATGCCTTTATGGCATTTTCAAATATTTCGAGGAATTCAAGTCCCTTGTTGATTCCACCCTCTATTTCATCTCTTCTAATTTTTTCTGCATCCTTTTTAATCTTTTCTGGATCTGCAAGCCCACCATATGATATCATGGTCTGAACACATCTGTTTATTCTAAGGTTGCTTACCCTGATGTTAAATAATAGGTCTACAATGGTTTCTAAATTATTTACTATAAATTCCCTCGACTCCGGATATGTTGCCATTGATGTAAAGAATGAATCTGCATCCTGTTTTTTTACCCTGCCTGATTTAATGAAATCAATTATCTGGTCATGATCCTCATTTTCAGATAATATGCCGCAGGCCATTATTGCCTTGGTTTTGTCCTCATCACTTTTTGAATTCTCTATTATGTCCCTGAAATATGAGAAATCTGAGCCTGTTACAGCCCTTGATATCAAATAAGCCTGCCTTTCATCAGGATTGACAAGCTCAAAACTGCTGTATTTCTTTACAAGCTTTGAGGCAAAATCAGAGTTGATGTATGCCAGCCTTGAGTACAGGTTTGAAAGCACTGTTTTATAATTAAAATCATCCGATTTATTTTTTTCAATATATTCAATTTTATCCTTAATATAGAAATTAACTATATCCTTAAAGTATATATTCTGCGATATTATAAATAAATTATAAAGTTCCTTTGATATTTCCTCAATAATAACGGGCTCATTAATCTTGTAAAAAGTTTCCATCCTGCGCATAAATTCTGTTAATTCCATCCTTCCTGCAAGGAATAAGGCATACATGTCATTTATAATTCCCCACTTCTCGAATACGCTTATCTTGTCAAGGTTTTTTATTATGTTATTAAAAAGTTCATTATCATAATATACGCGGTAGAATCCAAAGTGCATTTTATTTAAGGAAATAATATCGCCATCAAGTTTAAGGTCTTTCCCCTCCATTAAAATCTTCTGCTCGCCGCTAAATCTGTTTATAAATAAAGGTATCTTCCATTCTTCATGTTCATTGCCGTGCAAATTGAATTTTTCCTGTGTTAGCAAAAGGCCATTATCTGTTTTTTTGGCCATTAAAAGCGGGTAACCCTTCTTGGAAATCCATTCATTCATTATTTCCGATATTCCCTTTTTTGAAACCTCCTCTATTGAATTCCAAAGATCTGAACCCTCTGCATTTGAATATGAGAATTTTTTTAGATAATTTCTTAACCCGGTCATGAACACATCATTTCCGGTGTATGCCTCTATCATTCTGAGCACATTTGATCCCTTTCCGTATCTTATTTCATATGATAATTTTGACACGCCCATGGGATCGCTTACCTCAGCGTTTATTGGATGTGAGTTAATTATTGAGTCCATTGTGTATGCGCCATCTGTCTGATCCAGAAGAAAATCACCAAAGAAATTCCATGAGGGCTCAACAGCATCAACTGTTTTAAATGCGAAGAATGTGCCAAAGCTTTCATTTAGCCACAGATCATTCCACCATTTCATTGTTACCAGATCACCAAACCACTGGTGCACAAGTTCATGTGTTATTACCTCTGCACTCCTTCTGTAACTTTTAGAGGATGATGAGGCATCCATGTTTAACAGTATTTCCCTGAATGTTATTGCACCCCAGTTTTCCATGGCACCTGCTGCAAATTCTGGAACAGCAATTAAATGCAGTTTTGGCAGCATGTATTCTATATTGGTATAATTTTCAAGGTATTCAACAGATTTTTTTGCAATATCCAGAGGATATGATGATTTTGAAAGCCTGCCATCCATGGCGGCATAATAAAACCTCTTGTTGCGGTACATCGTGGACATCTCATCAAAATGCCCAATACCTATGTAAAGAAGATATGTTGACATAACCGGGGTTCTCTCAAACGTTACTATTTTCTTGTTTGCCTCTATTTTTTCATGCTTTATGGGCATGTTTGATATGGCCTGCAAATCCTTATCTATTTTCACCTCAAGGTCAAAGGTTGCCTTGTACAACGGATTGTCAAAGCATGGAAATGCCCTCCTGGCATCTGATTCTTCAAACTGCGTTGATAATATATATTTATTGGCATCACCTGCTACATAAAATCCCTTTAAACCTGGATCATTATATGTGTAAAATTCTATGGAAAGATCAATAACATCACTGGAATCATTATCCACAACCAGCTGTGTGTTTGAAACTGAAAATACGGCATCCATTCCATTAATTTTAACACCTTTTATATCTATTTCATTAATGTCAAGCTCAAGTTTTTTATCCGGTTTTTCTATTTTTATATTCTCGGTTCCTGAATATTTTTTGCCTGCAAAATCTATATCCAGATGTATGTCATAATTTAAAATTTTCATAAATCCATATAAAATATTGTTTTATAAATTTGTTCATGTTTTTATCATAAATTTAATATTTTATACAACATTTTTTTATACCTGAAGGTATGGTTAATGCAGGTGACATTTGGTATGTAATAAATATGCCATATGATGCAATTAATGGACTGAAAACAATTGTGCATACAATCTAATATAAAGGAAGGAAATAAGCACGGGAAAATAAAGAAAATCCTAGTTGTTAAAATATTGGCTATTTATTAAAATACTTATAATCAGGACAAGGTTAATTTTTTATCCTGTATATCTAAATTTAATTTTTTCTATAATTTTTGGTATTGGTATTTTCATTGGGCATACCTCACCACAGCCGCCGGAATGCATGCACATTTCAGATTTGTCGTATTCCTTAAATATTATGGCAGACCACATTATGCCCGTTGGGCCGGTATAAGGGCTTGTACCAAAATCTTTTCCATAAAGCCTGTAGGCAGGGCATGAAAAATAGCATCTGCCACATCTTATGCAAAGCAGTGATTCCATTAACTCAGATTTTATAGCATCACTTCTTCCATTATCGACCAGTATTAAATGGAATTCCCTGGGGCCTGTGGCCGGCGTCACTTTCTTGAGTTCTATATCACCTGTGGAGCTTGGGCCTGATGATACATTTATGTATGTTGGTGGATAAAACCCGGCATTTGCGGCCTGAACTATAGCCTCATTAAATGCATCCTTGAGCGTTGGAACTATTTTATCAATGCCTGTTATTGCAATATGTATTCCAGGCAGAACAGTGTCCATTCTTATATTGCCCTCGTTTTCAACAAGAATAACAGAACCAGAATCTGCTGATACCGCATTTGCGCCTGTTATGCCAACATCGGCTGCAAGATATTTTTTCATTAAAAATTCCCTTACACTATGTACCATATCCTCTGTTTTTGAATTCTCATCTATTGATTTATCCAGATTTTCATTTAAAATTTTACCAACCTTCTCCTTCGTTAGGTGTATTGCCGGGGCAATAAGATGAGATGGCATGTCATTATTTATCTGAACAAGGTACTCACCAAGATCTGTTTCCCATATGTCCCTGCCCTCGGATGCCAGAGTTTCCCTTAATTTTATTTCGTAAAGAACGTTTGATTTTGATAACACTATATTTTTCTTATCACCTATTATTTTTCTTACAATATCAATTGCATCATTTGAATCCCTTGCAAGATGAAAACCTCCGCCGGAGCGTAAAACACTTTCTTCTGTCTGCTTTATATATCTATCAATATTGTTTAGGACATCAAGCTTTTTCTCTCTTAAATCCGCAGCCAGATCATTAATATATGGGTTCTCCCTTAATATTTTTTCAACCTTTGGAGCATTATTAACTATTGCCTTGTTAATTGCCACATTCCATTCATAATCCATTTTCAACACCCTATGAAACTACCTCTGCCAGGTCCTTTATATTATCAATATATGGTGAAAGGTTTTCAAAGCACAGGGGGCACATCACCATAACATTATTATTAACCTTAAGCAAACTTTCAGACCTCATCTTTGAAATTTCCTCACTGTCTGATTCTGAAATAAGGGATAGCGGGCCACCACAGCAGAATCCCATTTCCCTGCTTGTTACGAGGTAATCCTCATGAATATTTATACCAGCATTTTTTATCTTTGCCCTAATAGGGTCATACATGTTTAACGCCCTTGAATAAAGGCAGGAATCATGTATTACATAATCACCGGAACCCTTGAAATTTATAATTTCTAAATAATTTACAACATCTATATCAAAGTTTATTATTTCCTTTAGCCTGTTTAATGCATTTGTTGTATGCGGGTCAACGGTTATAAGTTTTTCTATGCCCCGATCATGAAAAAAATCCCTTAATTTTTCTCCGTATTTCTGGAATTCATAAAGGAATCCAGACTCAAGTAAAATAGCACCGGAATATGGTTCATCCTCATATAAATACCCGAAATCAATTCCGTTTTTTTTCAGCATAGACGATATATTATTTAAAATGCTGAACGACCTCTGCAGTTCAGAATCAGATGGCCTGATGATAAACTTTGATAAACTGATTAATTTTTTCGGCATGTTAACCCTGTATATCTTTGGAAAGAGTTTCTCGTATCTCTTTAGTATTCCGGATATCTGGTACATGTAAGATGTATAAAGCACTGTTTTTTTATTTCTTTCCAGGGATTCAGTCCATGAGGAATAAAGTTTTTTATCCATTGGAAAGGGGATATAAGACTCCATTAGGTTTTCAAAAACCATACTTTTCATTTTTATAATCCTTTCCCTAACATTTGCATCCATGTATAATAAAACAGGAAATAATATAATATATTTTCTATGCTAATATCTGTTCACGGAAGCATGAATAATGAAGAATAATTACAGATTAAATTATAAAATCTGGTTTAATTTAATATATTTATGCCCAGAAAAATACCTGTAATTCTTAAGGCTTAATTAATATGAATTAAGTTAAACACCCTGATAATCAGATGTAAGACTTTATAATTTACGGCAATTAAATTTTATAAAATTTTTATATTATAACATAAAACAATGTTACAGATCTAAAATCTTTCTGTTAATTCCGTCCACTATGGTGCTAAATATTATTGCATTGGTTATATCTGAACTCTGCAATTTTTTTTCTGAAATTTTATCAGGAAGTTTTTCTATATACTCCGGGTCTATATTACTGGATGAAACTGTAAAAATTCTGGCATCTGTTTTATATTTTAATGTAAATGTATCAAAAACACTCTTAACCATTGAATATTCAAAGGAGTCGTCTTTATTATATACAGCATTTATAATTAATGTTGCACCGAAATTTCTTGCATTTTTTATAAAGTTTATGTAGTAATCCAAAGATTGAAGAACATTCATGAAATCTTCATTTCCCTTATTAATATTTTCAAAATATATATTATTAATAATTATGTCTACCCTGCCTGCAATTTGCTTAACCTTATCATAAAGGTTTTTTTCATCTCTTGAAAATATATTTATTATGCCCTCCATTTTTTCTATTTTTTCCTTTAATTTCACCGCCTTTTCCTTATCTGTATATATAAGGACAATCCTTGCACCGTTCTTTGAAAATGTTTCTGAAATATCCTGTCCTGCCCCGCTCTCACCGTCAACTATTAATAATACCTTATCCACCGGATTCATATAATCACTCACCAGTAATATTATAGATTTATAATTTATTTTCCATGAATTCATCCATGGCATTTATTGCAATATCATTTTCCTCCTTTGTGCCTATGGTAATCCTTGATCTATCCTTAACAAGTGGCAGCTTTCTTATGTGTATCCCCTTTTTTTCCATAAAGTCATACAAATCATGCCTTAAATAAAGGAAATTTGCCCTGCTTTCATATGCAATATCCTTTACATGCCTGTACACCCTTTCACGTTCATCAATTATATATTTTATCTTTTCGCGTACGTATGAGTAATTGTCAATCATTATCTCAGCCATTTTTGCTGATAAAATGTTTAAATAAAACGGTGCCTGAAGTGATTTAAGTACAGATGCTGTTTTTTCACTGGCTATTCCGTAACCAACCCTTAGGCCGGCCATGCTAAAGGCCTTTGAAAATGTTCTCAGTATTATAAGATTATCATAATCATTTATCATTGGTGTGTAATCCTCCTCCGAGAATTCAAAATATGCATTGTCCAGTATTGTTGGTATATTTAGATCAAGCACCTCCTGTATATCATTTTTTGATATTAAATTGCCTGTGGGGTTATTTGGAGAGCATATAACTATGAGCCCTGTGTTCCCTGCCTTTTTAATGGCATCAACGTCTATTGAAAAATCATCACGCAGTGGGATATGTGTTATTCCCCTCCCATAATTTTTTGCATAAAATGAATACATTTCAAATGTTGGTGAGTTAATTAGAACGTTTCCTCTTGATGAGGATATTATTAAATTAAGGAGCTCATCGCTGCCATTTCCTGCAATTATATTTTCCTGATTAAAACCGAGAAAATCGCCTATTTTTTCAAGCAGTGTGGGTAATCCCTTTTCTGGGTACCTGTTAAATGGTGTTTTTTTAATATATTCCATTAACTCATACTTTAAGTTTTCTGGTATATCAAATGCATTCTCATTTTTATCAAGGAATATCTCTTTCATAACACTTTATGTTTTTTTGATTATTAAATTTATATTATGCCATTAATTTATTAATATAATATTTTTATCCTAACTAGTGGATTTAAGAAAATTAACAACATCATTTATTATCTTATCACCATAAACCCTTGAGGCACCTTTAAACTCCACCCTGCCATTGATTTCATGTATTTTTATGCCATCTGGAGATTCCATTGCATCTATTCCAATCACACCCGCATCAAATATTTCAGATGCCTTAATTATAATCTCCCTATCATAATCGCTCAGGGCCGCCTTTTCCACCTTGCCACCACGGTAAAGATTAGTTTTCCAGCCATCGTTGGAATACCTGTACACTGCTGCTGAAATATCATGATTTATTAGAATCGCCCTTATATCCCTTGGTGGTCTTTCCACATACCTCTGGATGTAATAAACACCTGATTCATTAACCATATCATTCATTGAAAAAATTGTTTCTGCCATATTATCATTTTTTATTAATGATACCATCCTGCCCCAGCTTCCTGATGCTGGCTTAAACACAACTGGATAGCCATAGGAATTGCAAACCCCAATGGCAGCATCCTTTGAAAAGCTAACAGTGGATTCAGGAGTTGGTATATTATTTTTATAAAGATACGCGGATGTAATTATCTTATTCCCTGTGATATTAAAAATATTAAAGGAATTTATTGTTCTGATACCCTGATTTTCCAGTATTGCAGAGTAATATAAGGACCTTCTATGGCTCACACATCTTATAAATGCAACATCACCTATTTTGCTATTTTTGCCAGTAATATTTAAGGGCTCATCCTTTGCATTTATAATATTGTATTCTATATTTTCCTCCTGCAGCTTTTTAATAATCTGTTTTTCCTCCCAGTTAATGTAATCGTAAATGATTGAAATCATAGGAAAATATAA
>NZ_LKBH01000024.1:0-3947 GCF_001402935.1 Acidiplasma cupricumulans
ATAATTATTAAGTATTTGTTAATAGAGAGCAATGGACGTCACATATATTTTTAAATATGATAGATGCTTTGCATCAAATTTAATACAGAACTATCATATTAAAATGAGGTTAATTAGCAGGAGCTGGGACACTGATCAGCTCATGGAAACGGTATCAATATATTCAGAATCACCGGAAATAATAAATAAAACAGCAGATTTTTTAAAAAATTACAATGATTTTGAGCACATAGATATACTGGACAGGACAAAAAATACTGTAACATTCAGGGTAACTGTAACCACCTCATGCCCCATTATTGATGTCCTAAAATCATCGCTTGTAAAAAATAAGAAAAATCCGCTTATAGAAAGAATAGACTATAAGGGCAACACTCACTGGAAGGTTGAGGTGGATAACTGTGCCAAGGTTGACAAAATTGCGGAAATACTAAGGGAGAAATATAAAATAGAGGACGTTGATGTAAAAATACACAGGGGTAGAAAATCAGATACAAAAAGCCTCTATGTACTAAAGCAGGCATATGAAATGGGATACTTCGATGTTCCCAAAAGAATCGGCCTTGATAAGCTTTCAGAGGAACTCCACATACCACAGACAACACTTAATTTGATGCTAAGAAGGTCTTTAAGGCAGTTAATAAATGAAAATTTAAAATAATTTTTTTAAAATAGTGTTAGCTGAAATATTATTGACATTAGAATAAATATTGTAAATAGCTGATGAATGGGTACAATTGCTCCGGGTCTTGATGCTGATTTGTTCACAGAGACAAATACAATAATTCCCACTATAATCTGTACTGCTATTATAATTAACGCGATGCTGTACCTGTAATAAAAGAATGAAAGCGAAAACAGGAAAAGTAACACGGCAATACCATGAATGCTCCATATCCACTGTGATTTGGTTTTTGGAAATCTGAAATAGCCTATGGGTCTCTGATATCCACGCTGGCCGGTTGTCATCCCGCCCATGAATATAACAAAGAAGAAGAAGTATAAGGGTATGTTATGCTCAATTAACTGAAGTTCATTGCCATAAAGGCCTGTAACTATTAATAGGTATGTAATTCCAGTGGAATATGCAAGTATGTCATGAAGGCCCTGAACCAATGCCGGTGCCTTACCTGCAAGGGTGTAAAGTGTTGCCATACCAAGCAGTGCTGTTATAATTACCAGTATTAATCCTGTTATTTCCAGTGCCCTTGGAACAAGTATAACCATAATAACCGCATTTATTCCGAGCAGTGTGGCCAGTATCCTGTGCCACACCTCAGGATCACCGGCCTTGGCCTTAACCGGCATATCCCTTGTATATGGCCAGTTGGTTCCAAGTGATAAACCATAACCATAGCCCTCCACAGTACCTCCAACAATTACTATTCCAAAGGCAAGTATTACCTGAAATATAAAATAATAATATAATATTTCATTCATTTTAACACCCTAATTTATTTTTTTGTTATAATGTTTTGCTGTTTCATCTCACTCATGGCACCTGAGCTGCTTTCATGTTTATTTGCAATTTTCAGTTTTTCCCTTACAAAATTCCTGACATCATAAAAATATATGTTATTGTATGGGCATGCCCTGATGCAGTCACCTGCACCAACACATTTTACACTTTTAAAATATCCATTTTCAATAAAATCATCTGGCATTGTTGACAGGCCCACCTCGCATGAGCTTGCACAGTCCCTTGTTGTGCAGTTCTTGCAAATATTTTTATCTTTTACCTTAAGCTTAAAAAATCCAAGAACGCTAAATACACCCGCAAGTGTTCCTGTGGAGCACCAGCCATATTTTCTGCACGGACTCATGCCGGTGAATGGTATGGATATAAAGAATATGTACCATAGTATATCCCACATAAAATAGGAATAAAATACTGAGGGGTCTATTCCATAAATGCTAAAAAATAATCTTCCAGTACTTGTGTAATAGTATGAAAACAATGATGCAAGTATTGCCAGAATCCATGACATGGAGGCTATTGATAGAACAGTATTGCTGAAGTATTTACCAGACTCCTTTTTACTTAATTTTGATTCATAATTATACTTAACCATGGCCTGTCCAAGTGAACCACCATACATTACTGCTGCAGGGCATAGTGTCGAACAGTATGATCTTCTCCCAAAGAGAAGTGCCAGAAAGGCATAAAGCACATATGATCCAATTAATGGTAAAACAAGATAGGGATATAGTGCAGCCTCGTAACCTGTGCTTAACCATAATGGTAATTTATTGTACCATATCGGATTTAAAAAGTTTGGCCCGGCAACTGTGTATATTGCAAAAGCAGTAAGGGCAAATGCAAGGTTGATCTTTTTTCCCCGGTCTGCAAGTTTCCTAATTCTGGATATAACAAGTGCCCCCATTTCAAGACCCATAATTATTAAAAATGGTGAAGATTCAGTTATATAACCAATAATATAAAAAATTTCAATAAATATTGATACTGGTGTGAATTTATAAACGCCTCCCGCCATATCATATAATACAAGAAAGTTGGAAACGCCGGTTGTGGCAGGCACAAACGGTGATATAAATTCCCTTAATACTATGTGTACATAAACGCTGGTAACAGAAACGCCACTATATACCGGCACGGTATCTATGAATCTGTAAAATGGAACATAATCATATGTGGCAAAATCCATTGATGCGGCCATCAAAAATTCTATTATAAATGATGAAAGAAGCACAAAGAATATTAAATTTCTGGGTTTGGCAGCCCTAACCTTTCTTGGAATTTTTTCCTTATTTTCAGGCAGTGCCTTATTAATATTTTCAAGGAACATGCTGTGATAATAATACCACATTCCAAATATTATACCCATGGCATAAAATATCCATACCAGCCCAAAGGGTTTTAACATTATTGTTCCCAAAAATGTTCCTATGCCCATAAAAAGGTAATCAATAAAAATCATTTTTATATGGTATGCATCTTTTTTTGGCATTAGAAGCCTGTGCGATGCAATATACTCAAGAAAAATTACCATAAATATTATCATTATGGCCATTTCCAGAACACCGCCAATAAAAACAAAATCGTTATTACCAAGTATGGTGGGGGAAACTAAATCCATGGTGAATATTGATATTGCCGCATATTTGTGCATACCCTTGGGCTTGTAAACAAAATAAAGCACTGCCATTTCAACAGTCATTGGGACCAGAAAATATATTGTGTTAATTCCATAGCTTAACGCATAAACAAATGAAAGAGAATAAAATATATGGTAATAATCAAAATGTATTATTATTGGATTAAACAGGTAATACAGAAAAATACCCATAGAAACCTCATTCCATATAATTAGGCCTGTAAAGGAAACGCCAATGGCCCTTGTAAGTCCCTTTCTGGATAATCCCCCATGTATAACACCTATAAATGTGGCAACAAGCGGCTGGGTCATTAATGCCATGCCTATAACGAAGGCGGTGGCAGTGTTCAATAAGCTTCTTGTGGTTGTTATATAAAAGGTTAATGCGTTGAGCATGCTGGCCATCATTGCGGTAAATATGCCTATCGAGGCCAGTTTTAAAAATGATATTGTAAATTTATTTTTTAAGACATACGCAAATACAGCTGACACATAGGCAACCATAACCACAATGGTTATGATTCCCAATGTAAATGTCAGGGAATTCATATATCAAAGATTTAAAGATGATATTATTAATTATTTATAGAATAGTTTCTATAAATAAGTTTATTGAAAATTATACATATGTGATTTTATGAAGAGGGAGGTAGTCGAGAGTCTATTGATTTCAATTTTTACAGCTTATCTTTTCTTTTATTCATTTTATACCAATGTTTTTGTAATTTTCAGTAATATATATTACCCATCAATCTATCAGTTTTTATTTTTTATAATTCCTTACGTGGCCCTGCCATTACTGGTATTTTTTAGAAAGAATTCTATTATTGA
>NZ_LKBH01000025.1:0-9165 GCF_001402935.1 Acidiplasma cupricumulans
TTAAATATAATATTTAACTAATATATGCAATGGCTGTAACTCCAAGAAAGGGCGTTTTTATACCCAGAAGGGCAGTTTATGTAAGAAAAAGAAAGCATTCATCAAGGGAGCGCTTTGAGCCCGGGTATATAACCAAGGAAAAGCAGAAATTAAAAAACGAAAAGGATAATATAATAAACCTTAGAAAGGCATTGAATAAATGTGGTGGAAGGAATGATTGCATCAGAAAGGTGGTAAGAAGAAGCAGAATATGCTATCATGATGTTATAGAAAGTGAGGAAAAAATAGACAGAATTTATTTAAGAAATGGTGCATATTTTCATTTAGAAAATAATAAATGGTTTTACCATAAAAAGGAATGATCAGGAATTTATGTATTTTTTTATTTCCCTTAAAAATTTTATAAAGTTCTCCCTTTTTAATGACCCGGTATTAACATTTCTTGGGCTTGGATGGTATGAGCAGTAAAGTCTGATTCCATTGATATCATAATAAAGTTCATTTCCAAATTTAACATTTTTAATGTTTATTCCCTTTTCTGATAGTATCCTTAAATAGGAATCAAAGGCTATTTTACCAAGAACCAGAACAGCCCTAAGCTTATCCATCATTTGTATTTCTCTTATAAGAAACGGCTGGCAATTTATAAGCTCATCCTTTAATGGTATGTTATCCGGTGGCGCACATTTTAATGCAAGTGTTATATACATATCATTGTATGTTAGTCCATCATCCCTGGATGTTGATGTTGGGATATTTGTAAAACCTGCCTCGTAAAGTGCCGATATCAAAAAATCGGAGCTTTTATCACCTGTAAAGATCCTGCCTGTTCTATTACCACCGTTAAATGCCGGTGCAAGACCAATCACGAGCAGTTTACCGTGAATGTCCCCATAACCTGTAACGGGCCTGCTCCAGTAAATTTCTCCAGAATACCTTTTTGGTATCTCCCGCGTCTTCCTGTATTCCACAAGCCTTGGGCATTTTCTGCAATTGATTATTTCTTCATTAAGATTCATTCTTTTATAATTCCAGCATTGCACTAAAACATTTACATAATATTAATATAAAGCAATTCATTTAAATGTTTATGAATTCACAGGAATATTATATAACAATATTTTTGGTTGCAGTAATTTTCTTCTTTATAGGGGCATGGTTTTCAAGATTCTGGTTGAGGCACCCATTCAGAAGGCCCATAGCCACAGGGCCGGATGCACTAATCGGCAAAACCGGTGAAATAAAAAATGTTCTCAAAAATAATACATATGAAATTAGCATAGATTCGCAGATCTGGCGTGCCGTTCCGGTTAATCCCGAGGATACATTTAAAAAGGGTGAAATGGCATATGTAAAGGCCATAAAAAATTTAACGGTTTATATTACAAAAATACAATAATTTTTATAATTGTTACAAATTTTTGACCATGTTCAAATATAACATTGGAATTATTGGCGGAAGCACAGCTGATGAATTTTACTGTAACATTGCCTATAAGGTTGGATATTTACTTGCCAAAAATGGATGCGCAGTGTTCTGCGGCGGAAAAACAGGCGTTATGGAGTGCGCATCGCATGGTGTTTATGATGCCGGTGGGTTTGTTGCAGGCTTTATGCCGGAATATACAAAAAATGGTGGAAATAAGTATCTTTCACTGGTTATACCTACCGGAATAGGCTATTTAAGGAACTTTCTCATTATAAGGGCAAGTGATGCATTAATTGCAATCGACGGAAAATCAGGGACAACCTCCGAGGCGGCATTTGCATTAACCGAGGGAAAAAGTGTGATATCAATAGGAAATTTAAACATTGATGTAAAAGATGGGGATGGAAAATTAATAAGGGTTAAAACACCAGAGGAGGCTGTCGAAAGGGCCATGGACGAGGCGTGGAAATACACCTCAAAATTTGGTGAAAAATAAAATATAAAGACAATTATTCTTTTATTATATGTTTTCTCTCATATGATATGTGATGCATTAGCATAAAGAATCCAATGATATACTCTGCCATTACAGCACCAAGGAGCCTGAGATGCACAGTGAACATTTTATATGGACCGAGAAGAACGTATATTAATATTATTCCTATTAAAAATATTATTAATATGACAATTGCCGGGTTCTTATGCCTTAATTTTTCGAAATAAAACAGGCTTGGAAATGCTATAAATATTAATCCCAGTGGAAATGCCACCTCTGTAAATCCATTAATTTTTACATGACCTATCTTATCAAACTGGAGGGATGCAATTCCTATTAAAATAATGGCAACCAGCAGTATTCCAAGTTCTATATAAAAAAGAGCTTTATTATTTCCCTTAGGTTTTTCATTTATAACCTGAGTTGATTCAACATTCTCGTCACTTGAAATATTTTCAGCCTTTATTTCATTTTCTGTGTTCTCATTATTGTCAGTCATTTATTAATCATGATTTTTTAATTATTAAATGTTTTGTATATTATTCTTTAATTTGCAAATATTAATTAATTAAAAATATATCCATGTTTATGTCTATTGAAAATGATATTGCCAGTGAAATGTACAGTTTTGGCATAGGCAACACACCACTTATAAAGCTGGATGATAATTTATACGCAAAGGCCGAATTTTGCAATAAATTCGGATCAATTAAATCAAGGGCAGCATTTTTTATGATAGATTATGCACTAAAAACCGGCATAATAAATAGGGATACAATTATTGTTGAGGCCTCATCTGGAAATACAGGAATAGCAGTGGCCGGTATATCAAATTTATTTGGGCTTAAGAGTAAAATAATAATACCGGAGGGTGCTAGTAATGGTACAAAAGATTATTTAAAATCTCTTGGATCAGATTTGATACTTACAAAGGGAAACAGCACAGAGGCCTCCATTGAATATGCCAGATCAATCGTTGAATCCGATCCCAGAAGATACTTTAGGTTAAACCAGCACGGAAATAACCTTAATTCAGATGCACATTATTACACAACAGCACCAGAAATTAAAAATGAAATAATTAACGTTGATTTTCTGGTTGCTGGAATTGGCACAGGCGGTACCATTACAGGAATTTCAAGATATTTGAAGGAGAATGGAAATACAAAAACAGTAGGAATAATTCCTGATTCCGGATCGCATATTTTTGGCCTCAGGAATCCGTTTATTTCAAATAATAAGGGGATACTTGATAAATATATGAAATATATTGATGATGTTAAAGAATTAAATGAAAAATATGCATATTATGGTGTTAGGGAACTTATGGATAAACAGCGTTTATTTTGTAGGCCCCTCATCGGGTGCTAATTATTATGTTTCAAAAGAATTAAGCGATATGTTTCCTGATAAAAATGTTGTAACAGTGTTTCCTGATAGCGGTAAAAAATATATGGAAATTTACAGGGAAAAAAATATATTTACTCATTAAATTTTGGGGTTTTTTTGTTTAGAAAGCTCTCTATGCCCATTTTCGCATTTTTTGTGTTAAATAATTCAGCAAAATATTTTGATTCATCATAAAATGAGGATTCCATCATCAATTTTTTGATATTTATTATGGCCTCACGGGATTTTTTATAAAGATCAACTGCAAGTTCAATGGCCCTCTCCATCGGATTATCTGAAATTTCTGCAATTATGCCGTACCTCACTGCATCATCGGCATTAAAGGTTTTACCTGTCATGATTATGTATTCAGAATTTGCCCTTCCTGCAAGTTTTTTTAGGCGCTGGGTTCCCCCCCAGCCCGGAAGTATTCCAAGATTAACTTCCGGAAATCCCCATTTTAATTTCGGCCCTCCTATTCTAAAATCTGTTGATAATGCAAGCTCAAGACCGCCACCAAGTGTGTATCCATTAAGTACGGAAATGACCGGCATGGGAAAAGACTCAATTTCATCAAGTATCTCATGCCCCTTCATGCTCAGATTAAATGCCTCTGTATCCTTCATGCCAACGAAATTGTTTATATTTGCACCCGCAGAGAAGGCACGGTTATTTCCTGTTATAATGTTTATCTTATTATTTTTAAGCAGGTTTTTAACAGATTCCAGCCTTGAAATATCAAGTGGATTAAGTCCGCCATCATCCATTTTTATTACATTATACTCATCAAACTCTTCATTATTTATCATATTTATAAAACCCCTCACCTGTTTTTCTACCAAGTTTTCCGGCATAAACCATATTTCTCAACGTGACTGGTGGCTTAAACCTTTCATAGCCAAGGTCATTATATAATACATTGAGTATATCATAAACAACATCGTTGCCTATAAAATCAGATAATTCAAGCGGGCCCATGGGATGGTTCATTCCAAGCTTCATTATTGTATCTATTCCGGCCGCATCTGATATGCCCTCCTCAAGTGATATAATTGCCTCCCTGATTAATGCCATCAGAACCCTGTTTGAAATAAAACCGGGAAAATCCTTAACCATAACCGGGGTTTTTCCAAGTGATTTTGAAATATCCATAACCCTTTTTATTGTATCACCATCAGTATCGTATCCTGAAACAACCTCGATTAACTTCATTATTACTGGAGGATTAAAAAAGTGCATGCCAATAAATTTTTTTGGATTCGGCGCATATTTTGAGAGCATTGTAATTGATATTGATGATGTGTTTGTTGCAACAATGGCATTCTGATTTTTAATTTTATGCAAAACCTCACTTTTAATTTCAGGTTTTTCTATTACAGCCTCCACATAAAATTCTGAGTCATATGCAGTGAAATTTGTATCATATAATATTCTTTCTGATACCCTTTCAGGTTCCTTTATTATGCCCTTCTCTGATAATTTCTTAAGTGATGCGTTGATTGCCAGCTCTGATTTTCTAAGTATTGAGTCGGAGATATCTGAAAGTATGACATCATGTCCAAACTGTGCAAATACCTCCGCAATACCGGAACCCATGGTTCCACCACCAATTACAGTTACCCTCAATATATCATCTCCAGTGATAATGAGTGGCCACCGCCACCACCATGGCATATCGTTGCAAGACCGGTATTCAACTTTCTTGATTTAAGTGCGTTTATAAGTGTTACTATAATTCTTGACCCGCTGTTTCCCAGTGGATGGCCTATTGCTATTGCCCCGCCATTTACATTAAACCTTTCAGGGTCTATACCCAGCTGATCACGTACTATTATGGATGCAACTGAAAATGCCTCGTTGTGCTCAACAAGATCGTAATAATCTATATTTTTCCCCTGTTTTTCCAGCAATTTTCTTGTTGCGGGTATTGGTGCCTCAACAAAGTCCCTTGGATTCATTGATGCGGAGGCAAATCCTGTGATTTTTGCTATGGGTTTTAATCCATACTCATCAACAGCCTTTTTTGATGCCAGAAGCAGGGCAGAGGCACCGTCTGAAAGCTGGGATGAGCTGCCTGCCGTGAGAATCCCATTGCGATCAAATGCGGGGACAAGCTTTTCAAGGTCCTCCATGGTGGTCTTTCTTATTCCCTCATCCTTTTCAAGGTTTTTTAACGGCACAATCTCCTTTGAAAATTCACCGGATTCTGTGGCCCTTAATGCACGCTCCTGGCTTTCAACAGAGAACTCATCGGCATCCTTTCTTGTTATGCCGTACTTCCTTGCAGACCCCTCGGCGGAAACGCCCATGTGCTCATTGTACATTGCATCTATCAGACCATCAACAAGCATGGAATCCTCAACCTTGAAATTTTTGTATAAAAGCTGTTTTGGTCCCCATCTAAACTCAGAATTAAGCAACAGTGGTGATGCACTCATATTTTCCATGCCGCCTGCGATTATTATGTCGTGCTCCCCCAGGGCTATCTCCCTTGCGGCATTTTCAACTGCAAGCATTCCAGAGGCACATACAACATTTACTGTATTTTTTGTCACCTCATCCCGCAGACCTGCATAAAATGCTGCCTGGCCTGCCGGATTTTGGCCCACACCGGCCTGGATTACATTACCCATAATAACCTCCTCCACGAGGTCCTTATCTATCCTTGAATCATCTATGACGCCCTTAATTGCCACACCACCAAGTTCTGTGGCCTTTACCCTTGCCAGGGATTTTCCAAATTTCCCTATGGGCGTTCTTTTTGCCGAAACTATATAAGTATCTAACATCGAATAAGTATAATAAATACATTTATCTATTTTTTCATTAATACAAGATTAATAAATACGGCATTAAGCGAATTAAAACCCAATTTTTTATCAGATATTTATAGGCAAGATTATTAACATTTATATCATTACCTTTTTATGATGGTAGTTTTATACCTGCTGGTACCCGCAGCCATAGTATCACTGGCAATAATAATAGCCATACTTCATATGATTGCACCTGACCACTGGACCCCAATAATTTCATATGCAATAAAGAATAGATATACAAAAAAGAAGACGGGCGCTGTTTCACTTTCACTGGGAATTCTTCATGGTTTATTCTCATCTGTGCTATCATTTACCATAGTTATTTTTGGTATTCATTTTATTCCTGATATATATTTAAGGCTATTTGTGGTCTCCATATTATTATTTGTTTCATTTTATATAATAATAAACGCAAGGCATGAGGCACATGAGAACCGCATGCCAGAGCCAATTAAAAAAACCATACTTTTAACAAGTATTATCCCAGATCCGGCAATAGTGCCGGTCATACTCATGGGGCTTACATATGGCATGGGATTTATATTTAATACGATCTCCGTTTTTATAATAATTTCCGGTCTAACACTTTTTTCAATAACCATATTTTTGCATAAAATTCTTTTTAATAAAATAAACAGTTTAAGTCCACAGAAAATAGACTATCTTGTTGCATTAATCCTTCTGGTAACCGTTGTTTTTGTGATTCTTTAATATAAATACATTATCACAATTTTAAATATTTATACATTGTTTAACTCGGAAAATTAATAAACAGTTAATATATATAAACCAATGAAACTTGAATATTATTTACTGGATATGCCATTGATTGTGCCATTCAAAACTAGCTTTGGCACGGATGTGAACAGAAAGCCCCTTATTTTTAGGCTTGAACATAATGGTATTGTATCATACTCTGAATCAGTAACTGATCAGGATCCATTTTACAGCTATGAGGATAATGACACCGCACTTCATGTAATAAAAAGGTATCTGGCACAAAATATTAAGGATGTTCCTGATCCTGAGGAATTTCTAACAAGATCATCAAACATAAAAGGCCATAATATGGCAAAGGCTGCACTTGAAATGCTTTTATATGATTACAGGGCAAGGGAGATGGGAAAACCGTTGCATGAATTCCTTGGTGATAGCCGTGGGTATGCAAACGTTGGAATTTCAATAGGCATGGACGATATAAATAAAATGATAAAAAGAATAGATGATGCATTAAAATTAAAATATAAGAGAATAAAGGTAAAAATAATGAAGGGTGAGGAGTTAAAAATAGTTTCTGCCATAAGGGACGTATACCCTGATATAAATTTAAGCGTTGATGCAAATTCTGATTACACTGAAAAGGACTTTGAATTACTTAAAAAACTTGATAAATTCAATCTGGTGTATATAGAGCAGCCATTATATCATGATGATTTAATATACCATGCAAGACTTGCAAGGGAGATATCAACCCCAATATGCCTTGATGAATCAATAACATCCCCTGAAAAGGCACAGAAAGCATTTGACATTGGCGCATGCAGCGTGATCAATATAAAACCTGGAAGGGTATCAGGACTTACCAATTCATTAAAAATTGCAAGAATTGCCAGGGAAAATAATGGCCATGTCTGGATCGGTGGAATGCTTGAAACAGGGGTTGGCAGATCATATAACATCGCAATGGCGTCAAATAAGCTCATAGACTATCCCGGTGATACATCACCAAACAGCAAATATTACATAAGGGACATTGTTAAAAATCCATATAATATGGAGGACGGCATAATAAAGGATTATAATGGCGCAGGCAATGGGATAGAAATAGATGAGGAATTAATTAATAAGTATGCTGTTGAAAGGGGTGTTATATTTTGAATCCGCTTGAATATATGGAAAAAAATAAAAAAAATATGATAAATGACCTTAGAACTGTTGTTGAATTTGAAACCCCATCATATAATAAAAAACTTCTTGATAAATTTGTGGACTTTATTTCAGGATATTTGGAGGAAAACCTCAAATGTGTACCGGAAATTATAAAATCTGATAACACCGGGAATGATATTAAATGCACACTTGGCAGCGGAAAAAAAATACTTTTATTAACACATTATGATACTGTTTTTTCAGAGGGAACATTAAAGGAAAGGCCATTCAGAATTGAGGGTGAAAAGGCATACGGTCCCGGCATATTTGACATGAAGGCCGGAATAATACAGACATTATATGCACTTAAATACATTGTTGAGCATTCTGAATTTAATAGGCAAATCGTTCTTTTAATGACATCTGACGAGGAAATAGAAAGTGGCTTTTCAAAGGATATAATTATAGAAAATGCCAGGGATGCAGAATATGTTCTGGTTATGGAACCATCATTAAATGGAAAGCTTAAAACGGAAAGAATGGGTGTTGGCACAGTAAAACTAACAGTGCATGGAAAATCATCGCATGCCGGCCTTGATCCGGAAAAGGGAGTAAATGCAATTATAGAGGCTGCCAATATAATAATGGAGGTAAAAAAATCAGGTATAGCTGGAATAAATTTTGATGTCATAAGAGGGGGCACGAGGTCAAATGTTATACCAGATCTTTGCATTGCAGAGGCAGATCTGAGATTCAGATCAGAACGCATGGTGTCTGATATTAAAAATCTGATTGAAAATATAAAACCTGTAAATCCACTGGCAAAAATAGAAACAGAATACAATATAAGGCCACCAATGATAAAAACGCTCAAATCACAGGAGCTGTTCATGAGGGCAAGGGAAATTGCACATGAAAAATTAAATATGAATCTTGAGGAAACATCTGTTGCCGGTGGCAGCGATGGCAATTTTTGTTCATACTATGCCCCTGTTCTGGATGGGCTTGGTGCAGTTGGTGACGGTGCCCACTCTGAAAATGAATTTATATACATTAATTCAATGCCCGAGCGTGCAGCCCTTTTATATTATTTAATTAATGACCTTTGAAATAAATTTTATTCAAATTATAATTTAATATAAATTTAAAAAATAGATCGGAAG
>NZ_LKBH01000026.1:0-26203 GCF_001402935.1 Acidiplasma cupricumulans
TATCCCTTTCTGCTATATTTTTATCAAAATCCTCATAGAATTTATAATTTATTACATCATACTGCTCCGCACGTGTCATCAGGTTATTCATAATATTTTTCTGGGTTCCATCACTTTTTAATGCCTTTAATGTTTCATCCATTGCCCTGGCTGCAGCACGGAATGTGGTAACAGGGAATATAACAAAACGGTAGCCTAGTCTCTCAAATGTTCCGGCGTCTATTAATGGTGTTTTTCCAAACTCGGTCATGTTGGCCAGAAGTGGTGCATCAACCTTATCCGCAACATACTTAAATTCATCCACAGATGTAAGTGCCTCAGGGAATATTATATCAGCGCCCTCGTCAATGTATATTCTTGCACGTTCAACTGCCTCATCCAGTCCTTTTACTGCACGTGAGTCTGTTCTGGCAATTATTAGGGATTTTTTTCTTGCCATATTTGCCGATCTTATTTTTTCTATCATATTTTCGCGGCTTATTACCTCCTTTCCATCAAGATGGCCACACCTTTTTGGTGAAACCTGATCCTCGATCTGTATGGCTGCAGCGCCGGCGTCCTCCAGCAGCCTAACGGTTCTGTAAACGTTTAATGTTTCCCCGAAGCCGGTGTCAGCGTCAACTATTACAGGTATATCTGTTACCTCATGGATTTTTCTTACCATATCAGCAAGCTCTGTTATGCTAATCATTCCAAGGTCTGGAAGGCCGTATGATGATGTCAGGGCACCGCCTGAAAGATAAACAGCCTTAAATCCATTTCTCTTTGCCAGAAGTGCCGCAAATGGGTTAAAAACCCCGGGCACAACTGTAAATTTTTCATCAAGAAGATTAGACAAGATTTTCCACCTCCTTATCCTCCATATTCCACAGGTCCCTTACGGCTGAAACCATACCGGTTAATCTAATAAACTTTGTTTCCACCTCGCGGTCATCCATTGGATTCTTATAATGGCCCCTTGGAATTATAACCTCACTTTCATATTTTTTATCCCCGCATTTTATTTTTATTTTAACAGGAAGGCTTTCCGGATACATTTTGGTATACTCTGGAATCTCGGTTACCTTTATTTTCTTCATTAATGACTTGGCATTTTCATTCCTGATGTCGCTGTAATTATTTGTCCAGAAATCCTTATTTAAAAGTGTCGATGCCACGATAAATGGAAGGCTGTGATCTGCAGTTTCCTTATTCTCCGGACTCCATTTTTCAGGGTCTGCAAGTATTGTTACAGCCGCCTCATATGTTTCTATTTCAACAGAATCTATTCTGTTAACATCTATTTCATTTGCAAGCTTTAATGCGGCCTCAACAGCAGCCTGTGCATGGTACTCAACTGGATATTTCTTTATATATGTGCGCATTATTGCATCAGAAGATTTTTTCCTTAATGCGTCCTCAGCAAGATCAGGAACTATAATATTTTTAAAACCCATCTTTCCAGAAATTGGTTCCCTTGGTGATGTAAAGCCATAAAGTGTTGCAAGTGCGGCAAATATTGAGTTTCTGGCAGAATTTGCAGCGGCACCGGCCTTCCACATTGATAACTCACCAACCCTTGTCTGCCTTAATGCTATATGTGGCACCAGTGAAATGGAAATGGTATTTATTGTCTGGTCCACATCAAAATTCATCATGTTTGAAAGTGCAGCGGCCATTGCAATTTCTGTATAATTTACATGGTCATACCCCTTTTTTCTTAAAGTTGCCGAATCACAGAACCGGGCGCCTATTTCATAACCAACGGCTGCCGCCGTAATAAGATCCTTTCCGGTTTTATGGAACATTGATCCTAAGGATATGAGCGGACCGAATATATCACTTGGATGCAGTGGCTCCAGTGATAAATACGTATCATTAAAATCCATGTATCTTATTATAAGCGAGTTGTAAAAGGCTGAATAATCAGGTGATGCAGTATTAAGCCCAATCATTTTGGCATTTCCAGGATAAAGCCCCGAAAGTTTTTTGAACTTTAACGCGGGCTGTGAATCCATGGATGAGTATGCAACACCAAGGCTGTCTATGAACCTTCTTTTCACCTCATGTTTAACGTCCGCCGCTAGGTCATTATATTTTGTATTGGATATAAAATCTGCCAGTTCCTCTTCAATGTTCATAAATCAAGATAGTGTTTAACAATATATTGTTTTTCATTGGATAATTTTAATTTATTCTTTTCCTTTTGTAAAACCAATTCTAAGAACGATTATCTTTGTAAATAAATTCAGTTTTTTGGATTCAGTAATATTTAATACCAAAATTTAATTAGTACAATATAAATGGCAAAAAATAAAAAAAATGTTGGGAATAAAAATCGGGGGGAACAGAAAAAAATTAAAAAAGCAGGTATATTTAAAAATAAAAATTTTATTCTTGGGTCAATATTATCAGTTGTACTTGTAATTATAGTTGTGCTTGCCGTTACCAATCCATTCTTTATTCCACCATCAGGTATAGAATCAAATAAATACTACAAGATATCTGAGTATGACCTTATAAATGGCAATAAATACGCGGTTTATTATGTTTCATGGTACGGCTGCCCAATAGGTGCAGCTGACTCATGGTCATTATACTATGCAATGAATTCCACTGAAAATATATATAAAGATGTTCAATTGCATACCTCTTCATCGACTGACATATTTGCTGATAATCCCGGGTTAATATTTAAAGATAACATAACATTTAATTATAAATCTAAGGTAATAACATTTTATCCATTGTATTTATATAATCAGACGCTAACAGGTACCGTAAATAATAAAACAATAAGCGGTTCAAAGATTGCATATGGATTTAGTATAATAAATAAAACATTTCCTGCACGCGTGGCATCCGAGTTCTATAAATACAGGGGCAATATTACATATGATGGGCATATAGAAACGACAATGATAATAACCGGCCCCAGGGGGGCGTATATATATCAGGGACTTTTATATAATCCTGAGAATAATATTGGAACAGGAAATGAAAACGCCTGGGCACCGGACAGTCCTGCCCATGTTATGTCTAACCTGAACGGCATCAATGCAATAAAAAGTTCTGGAAATCAGTTCCTTGGATATATTATAAAGGCATAAAAAATGAAATATATAAATTAGATATTATGATTGAATGGCATCGCTTTATTTAATCGGCATTGGTCCTGGAAGCATGGATAATTTAACAGGCCTTGCAGTTAAAAAATTAAACGAATCATCTGTTATAATTGGATACAAATATTATATAAATTTAATAAGACCAATATTAAAGAACAAGGAAATAATTGAAAGCGAAATAACAAATGAGGTGGACAGGGCGGAGCGTGCAGTTCTTGAGGTTCTAAATGGTAAGACTGTTTCACTTGTTTCAAGCGGGGATTCGGGCATATACGGCATGGCAGGGCTTGCATTGGAAATTATTTCAAAAAAGAATATAGATATTGATGTGCATGTTATACCCGGCATATCAGCGCTTAATTCTGCAGCCGCGCTTCTTGGATCACCAATTATGAATGATTTCTGCAGCATCAGCCTGAGCACAAATCTGACACCATGGAACATTATTGAAAAAAGAATAATGAATGCTGCGGAGGCAGATTTTGTAATAATTTTTTACAACCCAAAAAGTATGAGGAGGCAAAATGGTATAGTAAACGCAATGGAAATTATAAAAAGATACAGAAATGAATCGACGCCAGTGGGTATTGTGAAAAATGCATATAGGGATGGTCAGGAGGTTATTTTAACTGATATAAAATCCATGGATTATAATACAATAGATATGTTTTCCACGGTGATTATTGGAAACTCACAGACATATTTATATAAGGATTTTATGATAACACCCCGGGGTTACAGTAAAAAATATGAATATTAAATGTTGTAATAAACAATAAAAAACGTTAAAATAATATATAATAATATTAAATTATGTGTGAGGACTGCCTTGAACCTGGCTGTAATTGTGATAAATGCTATATCTACAGGCATAATCAGGCCTGTCCAGTATGCGGGCACACGGTGCTTTTGGATTGCTGCCAGGGGTTTATAACACACAAATATGATATTGATTATAAGATTATGAAAAAATAAGGGTTAATTGAATTTTAATCTTGTTTCATCACCAAACTGATCATCAAGGGTTTTATCCACTGACATACCAGAGTTAAGTATATATCCCGGGTTTATGCTGCCTGTATCAATGGTATTTATATATGCAGCCTCACCAATAGCATATATGCCTGTTCTGAATAACTGAAACATTTCTGTCATTAAATATACTGGTGCAAGGGCTGATACATAAATTATACCAATCTGCATAAACGGGTCATCTGAAAAAAATGATAAGGTGTACAGCATTGATATGCTAAAAAATGGGAAGAATACCAGCTCAAAAAACATTCTTATGAATTTAAATACGTATTTTTCAGTTCCGGGAACAATGATAAGTAATGATACCATTGGCATAAAAATAATAAAAAAGATTATAAGGGCCTGCCGTACAATAAAAATGGTGAAGAGCAGAAGTATTGAAAATAAATATGAACCGGTAAATAGAAATGATAGGAGCTTATTATTTATATTAATTGATACATTTAAAATATTGTACCAGTTGGCATTTAATCTGTAAATGTATATATAAAATGCATATGAAATTTTTAATATATAAATTGCCACATAATATGAATTCCAGAAAAGAAGAAATGCAGAAAATGCCTTTACCATGTATCTCCTGAAATCAGGATTTAGGTCAAATGAACTTTTTATAAATAAAATAAGGGCCGAAATTATTACCGCCGTGGAAAAAACGTAAATATAAATATTTGAAATTAAAATATTATAAAATCCCATAAATCCCTTATTTTGATTAAAAAATTGTGTGTAGGAATAATAAGGGCTTAGACCGTATTTAACAAGGATATCCCATGAGGCTGTTACTGAATAATTAATTAAAGAGTATAATGAATTAATAAATATTTTGATAATATATTCCGCATTCATATATGTCCGGTAATAATATAATTAAATATTGAGTACATGGCCCCGCTAACAGCCAGAATATAAATAAATGTTCCAATCAACGCATTTTTCAATTTTTCCTTTGCCACTGTTCTTTTGGCATCATCGGTGCTAAAAAAGCTCAAGGCTATTGGTATCCAGAGTATTGAAATAATCAATGCCGATACACCTATGACAATTTCATCCAGCCTGCCAAGCATTGCGCTTACTGTATTTATTAAATAGTAAACCAGCATGCAGGTTTATAATGGCGATGTATATATTTTTTATTTATGAAAATTCATTTTTTTATAATGTAAATATTCTTATCCATGTCTTTTTCAAGTGAAATTTTTCCACTGCCCTCCATTTCCCGTAACTTTTTCATTAATAGATGTTTTTTTATCCTTAATTTACGTGATTCATGTAAAATCTCCCTTAACATTTTTTTATCGTATTTCATTATTAATTCCTCGATATTTTTGTTATTAAAAACCATATTATATGAGAAAATTATTAAAATTATTATAATCCCTGCGGCTGCAGTATAATATGGAATATTGCCCAGAATTAAATATGTCTCTGTAACATTTTTATAATGGCCGTTGTAATATGCGGTCAGTTCAACATGGTCTATACCGTCAGGCAGGTTATTTATTTGCGTACCCGAACCATAAAATCTTCCATTAACATACCATTTAAATGTAACATTATTTATATTTTCTCCATTAATTATTGCAATGACCGAATTGCCACGCTGGGCTATATCCATGGTTTTAATAACCGGGAAGCTGTTTATACCAACTGATGTGCTGTAATATTCCCTAATCCCCTGTGGATCAATAAGTGTTAGATTCATAATGTATAATCCATTATAATTAACTTCATATGATATGTTAAAATTTTTTCCGGCATGTATAATAATGCTGGAATTTTTTATATTTATAAATGCAAGATAGTGCCTGTATATACCATGAATATGATAGTGCAGGTGCAATATTTTTCCTGATATATTATAGTTCATTGAAACATAAAATTTATTCGGTTTTTGAATTGTGCTGGAATCATAAATAAAGGCATAATTATGGTAAAAGTTGATTATTATACCCTTCTGAAAACTAAAATAACCGGTGTTTTTTATGCCGGTATTAAGCAGTGTACCATTTTCACAATAGTATATATTTTTGGAATCAATAAAATAATTTTCCGGCAGGGGATAAAATCCATTTAAAATTTTGCCGGCACCTAGCATCTCTGTGCCGTTATGGATGATGCTAAATCTATTTCCGTAATAATTTAGTACCGTTGCATTAACAGCCCTGCTTAGGTTTAATACCTTATATTCTGCGGGAACCATGCTATTATTAAATTCATATTCATTAATGACAGTTCTGTTTAGTACATTGAAGCGCAAATTATCACCGGATAGCATTAAATATGTTATAATTCCATTAAACTCATATGTTTTTAATAATGATTCATTTTTAAATACCTCCATATGATTGAAACCATAATAAATATAATATCCATCATAGAAATAGATATATCCTGAAAAAAGCTTTTTAATCTTTAATGTTCCTGCAAATGTACCATTTTTGCAGATTTTTATTAGATTTAAATTTATATTATTCTGTGATACAAATATATAGTATTTCTGATTCTGGATAACGTATGAAATGTTTGTGTAATTATTATTCAATGAATAAATTATATGGGATGTTTTATTGTATATATTATATCCAACAATGGACTTATTATGGACATATAAAAGTTCACCATAATAACCATTAAAAACAGCACTGTAACTGGATGTGCCGTTATAAATTAGGCTGTATGAATATTTATTTAGTTTCAAACTGTGATTATTAAAATAAATAAGATTATTAAATGGCCTTTCGCCGTAATTTATTATTTTCTGTGTTGATCTTGGCCCGCCAAATGCAATAACAATCCTTCCATTTTTAACAGGGTATTTTAACATTATTTTATATGGTATGCTAATTTCATGCGAACTGTTTATAATTATATATGCACAGTAACTGCTGTATGGTGAAAAAATAAATGTAATATTATACCAGTGGTTTTCCCTTTTAAGGCTGAACAGGTTACTATATTTTTTATCTGCATTTACAACCGTTGCACAGTAATCATATTTTCCATATGTTATATTAAGCAGTGTTACATTATTCTGATATATTAAAATAGAATTTTCAGTACTGGCAAAATATTTGCTTGTATTCCAGCTTAGGCCATAATTAAAGGATGTTGAATTATCAACTGTTCCATTGAAATATATATAAGGATCACTTGAATTGCCTGAAAAAACATTTATGTTTTGAGCTGCCTGATCCTCATTAATTTTATTGTCAATATTATTTATATTTAAAAAATTGCCTGATACAAGAATTAATAATGTTATTATAAGAATGATGATCATGAAAATTTTTCGCATTTTTGGTTATAAAAAAGTCATAAAAAAATTTTTTTAAGTTTTTATTTTGATATCTCACCCGGTACATATTTTCCAGATCCAGCACTGGCAAGTATCCTGCCATTTTCCATGACCTTTTTCCCTTTAAGAATTGTTATCTCAGGAAAACCATAAAGTTTTTCCCCCTCAAATATTGAGTATTTAATATTGCTGTGGAGCATTTTGTATGACACTGTAAATTCCTTCTTTGGATCTATAATAACAATATCTGCATCATATCCCGGAAGCAGGTTTCCCTTATTTTTAAGGCCAAACAGTTTTGCAGGATTTGTGCTCGATACAGATACAAGCTGCTCCATTGATATTTTTCCCTTCATGTAACCATTTGTAAATAAAAGTGGGAGTATTGTTTCTGTTCCAGGTGTACCATTTGGCACCTCGTTAAATGGGGGCACCTTGTCCATATAACGTTTCTTCTGCTCGTCTGAATAAACGCAGTGGTCACTTCCCATGACATAAATTTCATCCATGGCAAGTCTTGACCACAGGCCGTCTATTTCCGCCTGTGTTCTGAAGGGTGGACTCATAATATATCTGTAACCGTATTCCCCCTCAAGAACAGAATAATCATATGTCAGATAATTCGGTGTTGTTTCATTATAGAACTTATACCCCTTCTTTCTGTACTCCCTAAAAATATCTACAGATTCATATGTTGATGTATGCACCATGTAAAGGGTTACATCCCTGCCTATCATGGATGCTATCGCCGCTATTCTGTTTGCCGCCTCTATTTCAACTATTTCCGGCCTTGAAAAATAGTGATAAACCGGATCTATTTTTCCATCCGCAAGAAGCTCCTCTGTTCTTTTATCAACTATTGCGCCGTTCTCAGCATGTATTGCGGTAACACCACCGTGCCTTGCTATCTCCTTTATGGCATCATACAATGACTCATCATCAAGCAGAAGCTCGTTTTTGTATGCCATAAATAATTTAAATGATATAACGCCACGGTCTATTAATGGCTTTACAGCATCAAGTGATGTTTTATCACCTGATCTAAGTATGCAGTGCAGTGAATAATCAGAGACTACCTTTGGATCAGCCTTTTTTCTCCATCTTTCATATGCATCCAGTGGATTTTCCCCCTTGGATGGTGTAATAAAATCCACTATTGTTGTAACTCCACCACCCAGGGCCGCCATGGTGCCATAATAAAAATCGTCGGCGGTTACCTCTGACATGAATGGAAAGTCCATATGCGTGTGACCATCTATAAGCCCTGGAAGAATTAGTTTTCCTGAGGCATCGATGACCTCATCAGCCTTTTCATTAATATCACCTATTTTGCTTACCTTGCCATCCCTAATATAAAGATCCTTTTTTACCATGCCTGAGGGCAGGCAAATATTTCCATTTTTTATTAATAAATCATTCATTCCTATCACCTTTTATAATTTTTCCCTTCCTTATTACAATCCTTGGGGATCTGAACTGAAGGAATTCCACAGGATTTTTTGATTCTGTGATTATAAAATCACCCTGATCACCATTTGAATACCCATAATTTTTAATGCCAAAGGCCCGTGCCGCATTGAATGTAACCATGTTTAGTGAATAATTAAGTAATTCTGGGGTCATTAATGGCTCGGCATGTACGGCCATGAAAAGTGCATCCAGAGGGTCCCCGGTGCCAAGCGGATACCATGGATCCTCAATGCAATCCTGACCTATAACAACATTAACATTATTTTCAATCATCTGGCGTATCCTTGTAATTCCCCTTATTCTTGGATATGAATCATACCTACCCTGCAGGTTCATATTAATTAATGGATTTGATATAACATTAACACCGGCCAGTGATATGAGCTTAATAATTTTATTTCCATACTGGTTATTGTATGAATGCATTGCAGTGAGATGCCCGGCAGAAACTGTACCATTAAAATTTCTTTTTATTTTTTCAGTGCAAAGATACTCGATAAACCTTGATTCAGGATCGTCTGTCTCATCAATATGGCCGTCTATATTTTTTTGATATTTTTCTGCAAGGTCAAAGGCAGTTTTAACAGACCTGATGCCATCCTCATATGTATTTTCGAGATGCGGTGCAAGCCCAACATTATCAGCACCCATTTCCAGTGATTTTTCCAGCAGCTCAATGTTTTGTTTTTCTGTATAAATTCCATGCTGTGGAAATGCTGTTACCTGAATATCAACATCATTAACCTCTTTTTTTATCTTTAAAATTTCCTTTAATGCTGTTAATTCAGGATCGGATACATCAACATTGGTTCTTATTCTTGTTACGCCGTTTTTGGCCAGAAGCCTGATTGCATTTATTACCCTGCTGTGGACATCCTCTGCATTAAGTTTATGAAGCTTATAATCATCCCAGAGTTTTATCCCCTCCTCAAGGGTACCGCTTTTATTTATAATGCCAGATCTTGATATAAATGCAGAATCCAGATGAATATGCAGTTCTGAAAAGCTTGGTATTACAAGATGTTTTTGGGCATCAATGATCTCACCATCCCCATATTCTGATACCATTCCATTGGATATATTGATATCCATTAATTTTCCGTCAGGATATGTCAATGCATTTTTTATAATCATTTTTCTGCACCCTCAAAGATATTTTTGGTATCATCTGCTATATATCCATGAAGTAAGCCTCCCCTTAACTCTGGCTGATATTTTGGTATAACCCAGTATTTCATAAGTATAATATATACAAAACCAGATATTAGAATTGTTGATATCCACGATGCCTGATAAATCCAGGACTGGTATGGGTAAAGATAAAAGCTTACAGGAAGGTATGTTGATGGTGGATACACAAGGAATATTGCAATCACAAATGCTATAATTGCTGCAGGGTTAAACCCGCGCCAGTACCTAAATCTGCCATTTGGCATGAACACATCTGATATTTCGAATTTAAACCTCCTTATGATAACATAGTCAAATATTAATACACCCTCCACTGCGCCAAGTATTGCACCGTATCCAAGAAGCCAGTTTTCAACATACGCACCTGCACTGAAGTAAAAACTCCATGACTGAAGCGATGCGGCTATTGCAACAACTATTAAAACACCACCAAACCATGGAATAAGCTTTGGATAAATATTTGAAAAATCATATCCTGGACCTACAGTATCTGCATATATATTTACCATTAAGACACCAAGAAGCAGCAGGAAAAGCGTTATGTATGCAAGGTCCGGTGGAAGCGAGATTGTAGTCAGCAGAATTGGGTCGTATATTGGTGTTTTATATTTTATAATGCTTATTCCAGCGGTGAGAAGCGCCATGGCGCCAATTCCAAGCATCATGATTGGAAGTGTTAGCTGGCCATAAATCTGGGATTTCTGTGATCTTGCATATCTTGTATAATCAGGCATGCTTATTGCCATGGTTGCCCAGAATGCTATGTTTGCATTAATTAATCCAATCATTGCATACCAGAATGCAGATCCAGAAACAGTGGTGCCTATTTTAAAAATGGGTGAAAAATTCCAGGAAACACTCTGGGCATCGATGTAAAATAGGATTATAAAACCAAGAAATGCAATAAATGGAACAATCCATGAAATTTTTTTAAGCAGGGTCTGACCGCTTTTTGGTGGTGATAAATAAAGTATTGCAAGCCTTACCAGTATGGTGGCTATAAATACACCCCAGAAAAGGTCAGGATTAATGGTTGATATGGTGAACGGTGTTGCATTTCCTGATGCAACCAGACTTAGAAGCTCGGGTTTGAGTCCTGAGTATATTATATACATGCCGGAAACGCTTTCGGTAATAATCCATGTATCTATACCCCACCATCCTGCACCAATAAGACCCCTTACAAATGATGGCACCCATGTCCCATAAGTTCCCCACCTGCTCCTTGTCAATGATGTTTCAGGCATGCCGTACTTTGCACCTCCATGTGCTATGATTAAAATCGGTACCAAAACAGCAGCATTACCTATAAACACTGCCATCAGGGACCAGAACCAATTAAACCCGAAATCAAAGCCCACCGATACAAGGCTCCATGATTCAACCTCCACCGCCATGCCAAACCATATTGCAAAAAATGTCCATGATCCCCATGTTCTATTCCTTTCAGCCGTGGGCTGGAAATCCTGATTCCATAAATATTTATTGTCAGGATATGTGGTTTTTAAGTCCACATATCCATTTTTTGGA
Source organism: Acidiplasma cupricumulans (assembly GCF_001402935.1). Lineage (NCBI taxonomy): Archaea > Methanobacteriati > Thermoplasmatota > Thermoplasmata > Thermoplasmatales > Ferroplasmaceae > Acidiplasma > Acidiplasma cupricumulans. The sequence goes on from NZ_LKBH01000026.1 coordinate 11,632, forward strand.
TCAACAGAGATAATATCCTGTCTCCATGAGGATTCTTCTCTCATTGATGCACCTATTTTTTGCCGGATGATGCGGCCATCTTTGCATCAAAAAGACTCTGCGTTTCCGGGTCAACATATCCTGATTTAAGGCTTCCAATCTGATTCTTACCGTACTTTGGTATAACCCAGAAGGCGTTAAGCAGCAGATCAAGAATTCCGGCTATAAAGAATGCGGTGATCCATGAATTATCGTATAACAGCTGGAATATATAGGCCTTTGAGATTCCCCAGGGATATACATATGTTATAATAACAGCCACGGTGCCTGATATTAGCGCTGCCGGATTAAAGCCATGCAGGAATGTGTATATTCCATCGTACCTGAATAAATCCCTTATGTTTAATTTGAAATGCCTTAATATTGCGTAATCGAACACAATTATGCCCTCAACCATGCCCAGAAGTGCACCATATGCAAGAAGCCATCCATCAACATATGTGTAAACGCTTGTACTGTATGCTGTATATGCACCAAGAAGTACACTGATTATTACACCTATGACAATGCCCCTGAACCATGTTAATCTTTTTGGATATGTATTGGCTATATCATATCCCGGTGCTATGGAGTTTGCAAACACATTTACAGAGAATGTTCCAATAATCACTGCAATTAGCAGCGGTATTGAAAAGTATGATGGAAAGTACAGTGCCATTAATTCAAGCGGGTCATAGTTAAAGAAGCCTGCTGAACTTGAAACATGGAGCCAGCCTGCACTGATTGATGCACCTGCACCAAGAAGGGCCATGGCACCAACGGCCATCATAATAAACGGCATGGGTATCTGGCCCACGGTTTGTGAAAACTGCGACTTTGCATATTTTGTATAATCAGGCATGCTCACCGCCATGGTTGCCCAGTATGCAACATTTGAATTTATAAATGCAAGCTGGACTATTAGTGGTGCTCCCGCCTTATTATATGTTGTTATTGGTGTAAAATTAAATTTCCCGGCAGACATGAATAAATAGAACATTATGACAAAGCTTACCACCATTATTGGTGCTGCAATTTTTGCCATAATTCTAAGCGGATTCTGCCCCTTTACCGGTGGCGATATGTAAAAAATTATCAGCTGTGTGATTATGACTATAACGAATATTGTCCAGAATACTGTTGGAAAATACTTTGGCAGTGTTCCCGGACCAACATAGGCTACCAGCGTTTTAAGGGATGATGCCTTTGCACTCACAAGATAAATATATGTTGCCGCCTCGGCTATTATAAATGATTCAATGCCCCACCACCCCATGGATATTACGCTTCTTATCCATGATGGTATCTGCGCACCATAGATTCCCCACCTGCTTCTGGTAAGCTGTGGTTCTGCAGCACCGTACCTCGCACCGCCATGGGACTGTATTATTGTTGGTATTAAAATAATTAAATTGCCAAGAAACATATATATAATAACCTGAGTCCAGCTCAGGCCCAGGGCAAGGCCAACCGTGGCGAGCGTCCATGTTGGGACTATAACTGCCATTGCAAACCAGAGGCTTGTAAATGATGCCGCACCCCATTTTCTTAAATCCTTTGGCACAGGATTAAAATCAGGATTCCAGAGATAGTCATTGATCTTATTTTCCTTATCAAGGAAAACCTGGCCGTTGTCTATCTCTATTTTATCGGTCATTTATCATCACCCATAACATCCTTTTCATAATATATGTTGCCGATATCATTATCGACCAGATCTTTATATGCTATGACCTTTCTGTCAGCAAGGAATGGTGCCTTTTCCCTCCTCTGTTTGATTAGGTCTATATTTACATCCGCAACCTTTACACCTTCTTTATCAGACATCTGTGCAATTATTTCACCTGATGGACCGGCAATAAGGCTCCTTCCAAGATATTTGATTTTTTGGCCGTTAAATTCCTCCTCTGTTCTGTTAACACCCACCACAAAGATTGTGTTAAACGCCGCATGTGCCCTTAACTCCAGTTCCCATGTTTCAGGGTAAAAATTTGTTGTTGTTGGAACAAAAACAATATCGGCACCCTTCAATGACAGTATTCTTGGGCCCTCCTGGAAATGCCTGTCATAGCATATAACAGACCCTATTTTGTAGCCGTCCTGCTGGAAGACAGGATACCCGCTTCCAGGATGGAAATAATATTTCTCATAGTACCCATTTAACTGTGGAAGGTGAATCTTTCTGTACTTTCCCATGACATTTCCATCCTTGCCAATAAATATAGCTGTATCATAGAATATCCCTCTAACAACCTTATCCTCCTCGAAAATTGTTGGTATTAATGAAACCTTGTGCTCCCTTGCATATTTTCTAAAAATCTGTACTGTTTCACCATCGTCCCTTTCAGCATACTCAAAGTATTTCATATTCTCCTCTGCAGGGAAATACGGTGTTGTGAAAAGTTCATTGTAAACGACTATATCAGCGCCCTGCGATACAGCCTCATCGGTGTATGATATTGCCTTCTCTATGTTCTCCTGCTTTTCTGGAACAGATCCCATCTGCACCATTCCGATCCTGACAAGCTCATTTTCTGCCATATTAATCACACCTCCCTTATTTTTCTAAGTTCATCGTCAATAGAATCCCTTTCTGATATGAGGTTCTCCAGATACGAGTATTCCTTTATCTTGCCTGCCAGCTTCCCCCTTATGTCATCCAGGCTGGCATAGTTGTGCCTTTTTAAATAATCCGCCATGGATGATGTCCATTCCTTAATCTGGTTAAATCCGTGCATTATTGTGTCGGTTACAACCTGCACCGATGTTGCACCGCACATTATATATTCCACAGCATTTGTCCAGTTAGAAATACCACCAATGCCGCTTATTGTGAGTTTTGTGTTATTATAAATGGATGAAACTGCCTTTAATCCAATGGGTTTTACCCCGGGACCTGACAGGCCACCGTATGTCGTGTAGCCGAATACAGGTGGGAAGAGCATTTCACGCTCTATATCAACGCCCATAAGGCATGATACAGTATTTATTGCAGATACGGCCTTTGCACCTGCCCTTTCTGCATTTTTTGCAATCTCTGTTATCTCTGTTACATTCGGTGATAATTTAGCAATAACCGGTACACCAACAGACTGCACAACCTCCTTGGTATATTCATAGACAAGGTCTGGATGCTGTGATATATACGCCCCTGATCTCTTTTCTGGTTCACCATGCGGGCACCCAAAATTTAATTCTATTAGATTTGCACCGCGATCTTCTGACCATCTGGCAAGCTTCGCCCATTCAGATATATCGGCTGAACCCATTATACTAAATATAATTGGCGCATCCGGAATTTCATGGTATACAGTTCTTATATACCTGTCCCATGTTTCAAGGTTATCCTCTGTAATTAGCTCAATGTTTTCAAACACCACAAGGTCCTTATTCTGATCCCTCATGGCGGCATACATTGGCCTGACGCCCTTTCTGACAATGCTATCCCCAACGGTCTTAATGACAACGCCTCCCCATCCGGCCTTTAGGGCCTGAATGATTTTATCGGCGGTGCCGCTGGTTGGACCTGAACCAACCCAGAACGGGTTTTTAAATTTTACACCATCAAAATCTATTTCCAAACTATCATTTTCTTGCATTTTACCACCTCTTTATAATTACCTTGCTGTCTGTAAAGAACATGACATGATCCGGTCCGCCCTGTGCATGCAGGTCCCCAAAGAAGGAATTTTTATATCCTGCGAATGGATAGAATGCTATTGGTGCCGCAACACCAATATTTACGCCTATGTTTCCTGCCTGTACCTCCTCGGTAAAGCGTTCTGCATACGTTCCTGAATTTGTGAAAATTGTTGATGCATTACCATACTGGCTTTTATTTATGATTTCTATTGCATCATCAAAGTCCTTTGCCTCTATTACGCTTGCAACGGGCCCAAATATTTCCTCCCTTATGATCTTCATGTCCGTTGATGCATCATCAAATATGGAAGGACCAAGGAAGAAACCATCCCTGTATTTTCCTGCATCAAATGTTCTGCCGTCCAGTATAAGTTTAGCCCCCTCTGAGATGCCCGAATCTATGTATCCAAGCACGCGTTCTCTATGCTCAGATCTAATTAATGGACCTAATGTCACGTTTTCATCCAATCCATAACCAAGTATAAGTTTTTGTGCCTGTTTTTTGAATAAATTCACTATTTTATCATGATTTTCCGGCAAAGTTACCAATACAGACCCGGCAAGGCATCTTTCTCCGGCGTTACCATAAAATGATGATATCAGGTGTGGTACAACCTTTTCAGGGTCTGCGTCTGGCATAACAAGCTCATAATTTTTTGCAGATGCCCCTGCCTGTGATCTCTTGTGTTTGGCCGATGCCGTTGAAACTATGTATTTTGCAGCACCTGTGGATCCAACAAAGCTAACACCCACAATTTTATCATTATTAAGCAGGGCATTCACAGTATCAACAGCACCATTGACAACGCTTATTACACCTGGTGGAAAACCGGCCTTATCGAAAAGGTCCAGTGTTTTTTGCATTGTTAATGGTGTCTTTTCTGATGGCTTTACTATTATTGTATTCCCAAGGCCAATGGCATATGGGATAAACCAGAATGCAACCATGATTGGAAAATTAAATGGCGTTATTGCAGCAAATACACCCATGGGAACCCTTATTAATTCCTCGTCTATGCCAGCAGAGATGTTTTTATTATTTTTCCCCATGATGTTATATGTTGATGAGCATGCGGCCTCAACATTTTCTATGGCCCTGAGAACCTCTCCCTGAGCCTCCTTGAATGTTTTGCCATGCTCTATTGTAACCATTTTTGCAAGTTCATCTGCATTTTCCCTCATTAGATTTTCAAGCCTAAAAAGATATTTTATGCGGTCAGTTATTGGAATCTTTGACCATTTTAAAAATGCATCATATGCATAATCCACAGCCTTATTAACATCCTCGGCACCTGTATCAAATACAGATGCTATTTGCTTTCCAAATGCCGGGTTGAAAACCCTGTATTCTGTTTTTCCCTTGTTCTCAACCCTCTGCCCATTCACATAATTAAAGACCTTATACTCCATATTTTCTGTCTTCATTTCTTCACCTCCGCATCCGATATTTTTAACGCCTCATCAATAACGTCAAAACCCCTGTTTAAATCCTCCTCACTTATTATCAGTGGCGGTGCCACAATAAAGTGTGAAATCCATGTGTTAAGATAAACGCCATGTTCCATGGCGTATTTTGCAATCCTGCTTACCATCAATGGTTTCCCATCAATTTTATCCTGCGCAGTATTAAATGGTATTCTATTTTCACGGTCGTAATTTATTTCGACCCCACCGAATAATCCTATGCTCCTGACATCCCCAACCGATACATGGTTTTCCCTGAGTTCCTTAATTCTTTTTTCAAACAGTGGTGATATACGCCTTACATGATCAAGAACATAATTTTTATATTCATCAATTGCTGCTGATGCTGCGGCCAGCATTAATGGATGTGCCTCATATGTATGGCCGTGCGCAAAAATATGATCCTCAAAGAAATCAGAAATCTTTTTATCAACCGCTGTTAGTGATAATGGTGCATACGCAGCTGTAATTCCCTTGGCCGTTGTGATTATGTCAGGCTTAACATTCCAGTGGTTCACTGCAAACCATTCTCCTGTACGGCAAAATCCGGTCATAACCTCATCTGCTATTAAAAGAACATCATTTTCCTCAGTGATTTCCCGTAACCTTTTAACAAATCCATCGGGTGGAACAACAACGCCGTTTGTGCCTGTTACAGGCTCAAAAATCACAGCGGCAATATTTCCCTCCTGTTTTATTGTATACTCAAGATTTTCAGCACATGCCAGGTTGCATTCGGGGTACTTTAGTTTGAACGGGCAGTGATAACAGAACTGTGGGGCAACCCTTAAAAATCCTGAAGCATTTTCATATGAATCCACAAGCATCCTTCTAAAATCACCTGTTAGCTGCAGGCTTCCAAGAGTTGATCCATGATATGAATTATAAAATGAAATTATCTTGTTCTTCTTTTTATCTGCCATGTACATCCTTGCAATTTTTATGGCGGCCTCATTTGCCTCAGTTCCAGAGGTGCCATAAAAATATTTGACCATATTGTCTGGGAGTATTGATTTTAGTTTTTCAGAAACTGTTTCCCTTATATCCGTGTCAAATGATGGGCCAATATATGATAGTGTTTCAGCCTGTTTTTTGATGGCATTTATAACATTTTTATTTCCATAGCCAAGGTGGCAGCACATTAACTGTGATGACATATCAAGATAGGATTTCCCTGAAGAGTCTGTAAAATAACTTCCCTCACCTGAAATTATTTTCAAAGGGTTCCATCCTTTCTGTCGGCTCCACGTTACAAAGGTATTTTCAACGGTACTGTTTAACTCATTTTCTGGATTTTTTATTGCCATAATTATAATAAGATTATCTTATATATAAAAACTTTGATGAAAACATTGATAATATATCTAGATTTATTATTATATTGATAATTTATATCGTAAAATAAAAATTGCATGATATATTTTATTCTTTAATTGCATTAAAAATTGTAATCAAAAAACAATATATTATCGTAAAACATAATCTAATATGGATGAAAAGGACAAGGAAATATTAAAGACAATGATGATTTTAAAAACAAATAATTTGCAGGACATAGCCGATAGGGTATCCATTTCAAAATCCTCTGTGCAGAAGCGAATTAAAAAAATGGAGGAGGAAAAAATTATAAAGGGGTTTATACCAGAACTTGATAGAAATAACTTGCCGGAAACCTTAACGGCCATATCCATGATCAAGGCACGGTATGGTCCGGGTTATGCTGAGGAGGTTGGCGAAAAAATAAAAGAGGTAAAGGGAATATGTGCATTATATTATGTCCTTGGCGATTATGATTTTACTGCGGTGATCAAGGCAGAGAGCATAAAAGATCTGGAATCAATTCTCAATAAAATATCATTAATAGATGGCGTGGAAAGGAGCAATACAATAACAGTACTATCAATTAAAAAGGAGGATTTGACAGAATTTAACAGAATTGATTAATTTTTATTCAATTTATTCATCGCTTTTTTTCTTCCTGGTTTCATGCCGTTTCTATGGCCTTTTAAGGACATTTTATATGATTTTATCTCCCTTATGGCATCCTCAGGTGTTTTGGCATTTTTTAGGTTTTCAGCAAGGTCGTGCATGCCCATATATTCAAGCCACATTGATATATGCCCATTTAAAACGTGATAATTCACAGCATCACGGTCATATATATTCAGACATTCAAGCTCTGCAAGAAGGCTTTCAAGATCGCAGGCCACGCCTATTAATTTATTATACGATTTAAAATAAAAAGGCTCCATGGTGTAATCAATTTATAACTGTATTTAAATGTTTTTATTTATATATTAATTTTTTTAAGAATAATGGTAAATAATTTTATTTGATACATGGATTATAAAACTATCAAAAAAATTATTTATGAGATTATGTTTCAATATTATGGGAATATTAAAGGTTGAAATAGATTATAATGTTAGTGATGCCCTTGAAATTATCAAAAAATTTCTGAAAGATAACAAAATAAATATCTTCGGTATAATTGACCATAGGAAAAACGCCATTGATGCCGGAATGGATATGAATGATGAAACATTAATTATGTTTGGGTCTCCAGCAGTTGGTACCGGCATAATGATTGAATCACCTGAAATTGGTATTGAACTGCCTACCAAAATTCTATTATATTCAATTAATGATAAAACATATGCTGTTTATAAAAATATTAAGGACCTTGAACAGGAATACGGAATTACAAAAAATAAAGAATCTCTTGAAAAGTTAGATGGTCTTATTAATAAAATAATAAACATGTTAAAAAAATAAAAAATCAATTTTAAGGAACAAAATGTGAAGGTTACAGTTTCTGTTAACCATGTTAACATACACCTTTGGAAGTTATCATGTCAATGAATTTGGGTATGCTTAAACTTCCTGGATACAACCCAATACCCTCTATCCCGTTGGCAAATGCTTCGGGGATTGCTTTTTTTATAATATTATATGATGCATTTAAATCTGCATGTATTAATGTTCCATTGAGAGATTTGAATATTCCCCTGCTTATCCTTTTTCCAAGATAATTATCATGCTTTTCTATGCTTTCATTGTCAAGAAAAGAGCATTTGGATGTATATGATTCTTCCTGAATAATTACATTTATTCCATGTTCCTGACCTTTATAATATATCTGGTTAATTAATGTATTAAATGATATCTGGACAAAGTTCTGGTTGTTCTTCTTTCCCATTTCTGCTGATTGCTTCCACCTATTATTATGGCCTATAACTATTGTATCTATTTTATTATTAATTGCATATTTTATAACTGCATCTGATAGTTTATGCATTACATCCTTTATTTTTCTGTTCCTATTCATGTATAATTTATTGATTCTTTTAGTATTTTCATGATTCTTCCTCTGTTTATCATTAATAGATTTAAGCCTTGAAAGTTTTTTATTAAAATACTGGTTTATGGATTTTAAAACACCACCCTTAACAGCAATACCCTTTTCAGATATGCTGTTTCCAATGGTTATGGTGTTCCTTACACCAACATCTATACCAAGTATCCTGTTTGCACTTACCTCATTAAAATCTGATATCTCCTTAGAGTATACTATCTCAACATTATATCCTGTGCCCAATGGTATAATTCTTACCTCTCTTAAATCTACATTTTCTAATCTTGTTTTTAACTCCAGATTCATTATTTTAGGAAATTTAAGAATCCCATCAACAATGGAACATTGCTGGTTGGTAAATATTAGCATGAATTCTCCATCCTTGTATTTATATTTAGGTGGTCTTGGAATTCCATTAAATAATTCAGGATGTTTCTTATATGCTTTTAATGCCCTAAAGAATGAACTCCATGATTCTTTTACCTTTTTTATTGTCCATTGTGCTGTCTGTGCGGGTAATTTCTGGAAATTATTATATTCATCTATTTCTGATGGCATTGAGAATTCATTTACAAGCTCCTTATATGATGATAATCTTTCTTTATTAAAGAACTGGTTTCTGAGAATGTAATTTGCCTGATTGAACAGGTTCTTTGATTTATAGCACATATATGATATTATTCCATTATCCAAAATGAATATCTGTTCAGTTCTGATTATCTTCATTTACAAATATTATAATGCCATGAGTATATATAAAATTTCTCCATAAATGCTGCATAATAATGTTTATTCTAAAAGTAATTAATTTATTGTTATTTTAAAAATCACGTCAATCTATGAGTTCTGAAAAAATTTTAAAATTAATTGTTTTATTGTATATATGTTGATAATATAATGCATCAATATGGTATAAGGTTATCAGCTTTGATAACTATACAATCAGAATTTATTATTTATTTGTAGCATGGTATGGCTGGAAACAATAATTTTAAAGGAATAATTTAATTGGATATTAATATTGAATTTACCACCCTGAATTGAAAGAACATCAGAGATGTGGAAAATTAAATTCAAAGATTAATGGTGGTTGCTAGATAGATCCTTATAACTTTTAAATTCTGATAGGAATGATGCAGGAATTGTAAGATAAATTTAGAATACAAATTCAGGATAATTTATAAATGGTCTCTTAGAAGGTCATTACAGTATAACCTGCATCAACATATCTTGGTATCGTTTCTGAAACGTCTTCAAGTTCTGTGCTCAAATCCATAATTGCCTTGTCCAGATCATGTGCTTTCGAATATCCACTACATGCTATTGTAACTATTCCAAGGTCCTTAAGGATAGAAAACAGTTTAAGAAAATCGCTATCATTGGAAGAAAATGCCTTTTCGCTTGGCCCGAAAAAAACAACCTTTACATCATCCGCCTTCTTCTTCCTGAATGTATTTTTGGCAAAATTCATACCAACAATCATTTTATCTTTTTGATCCAGCCCAGATGTTATTACAACAAGGTATTTTGTTCCCATATAATATTATTTATGCTTTCTATTAAGTTTTTTTGTAGTTTGGTAAAAAGTCTTACAATTAATATATTTGGTCTATTATATCCAAAACATACAATAATATTTCATGTGCAATATCATCAAATTTTTCCATGATTCATTAAAATAATAATATCATTGCATTTAATGAACACATTTACATTTCGTCTTCATTTTAGAGCATATGAAATGAAGTTTTTTCCTTACTGAGCAGGAAGGTTTTATGCCCGGTACCTATATGACATGGGTACACAACCGGATTTGATACAGAAGCTCACGGAACAATAAAAAACTGAATACTACACTGCCTTACATGCAGCCTGATACGGTGGAGGCATTTTCGGTGTTTCGCAAAAACTGAAGAAGCTTGATTTTGCGGATTAGTAAAAAGGAGGGGAAAGCAAACTGATATGTAACCAGCGCCCCGAGCGGAAGCTTTTACAATTGTTTAAATCCCGTAACATTTATATTGCTTAGAGGTGGTAATTAATTATGGATGCTAGAATTTCACAGGAATACACGGCATTAAAAAAGGAAAAAATACCAGAGAATGATAAAAAAAATATTATTAATTTTGTCAATGACCTTGAACTTGAGGGCATATCGGAAATAAGGAGAAAGAATTATATTCAAAGGTTAAGGATAGTAGCAAGATGGATTCCAGATAAATTCTTAAATCCGGATAGAAATGATTTAAGGATAGTAAGGGAGCATTTAGAAAATGGCTATATTAATAATGGTATTCATAAAAAATATTCTGAATGGACAAAAACAACATACATGAAGATGCTTAAGAAATTCTATAGATATATATTATCCAGTGAAAAATTTAATGAACTTTTCAGGAATGTAAAAATAAACTCAAATCCAGGATCCAAAATAAAGCCTGATCAGATAATACAGCCCTGGGAGATAAGAAAAATGGTTGATTCTGCAACAAATACAAGGGACAGGGCATTATTATACACATTGTATGATTCAGGCTGCAGAATAGGTGAAATAATTACAATGAAAATAAAGGATTTAGAATTTGATGAGTATGGATGTATTATCAAGGTTTCAGGCAAAACCGGATACAGAAATGTTAGAATTGTAGGGAATTCTATTCCTTACATAAGGGCATGGCTTGATTCACATCCATTTAAAAATGACAGGAATGCATGGCTTTTCTGCAACCTTGAATCCAATATAAAGGGAAGGATGCTTGAATACCATAATGTCTATGCAATTATAAGAAATTCTATAAGAAATGCAGGCCTTGATCCTGAAAGGAGAATATATCCGCATTTATTCAGGCATACCAGGGCAACAATACTTGCAACAAAATTAAATGAGGTTCCTTTGGAAAACCAGATGGGATGGGTTCATGGATCTAAAATGACATCTGTTTATGTTCATGTTTCAGGAAGGGATCAGGATAATGCAGTGCTAAAAGCATATGGCATGAAGGTTGAGGCCCAAACAGACCTTGAGGAAAAACCAATAAGATGCCCAAGATGCAATGAAATCAATGATTCAAATGCAAAATACTGTAGAAGGTGCTGGCTTCCATTCGATGAGAAACTGGCACTGGAATTTGAGAATAAGGAAAAAGAAATAGAGAGTACAATAGAGAAATCTAATATAATACCAGGAATAGCAAAGAAAATGATAGAGAATGCACCGGAATCATTCAAGGCTAAGTTAATAGAGAATGTCTTAGAAGAAATATTAAAGGATCCAGAGATGCTGAAGAAGTTCAGGACTGAATTGAAATAAAATAAGCCTTATAATTTTCCTTTTAATGATTCTGTTATCTTTAATGAGCTTTCAAAAAATTTTAACAAATAATTTATAGAGAATGGAAGGAAAATTAAGGATATTATTAAAAATACAAAAGAATAAAAATTTTCAATTACGGCCAGTATTATGGTTATGCCAAATAATAAAAAATTAATTAAAAGGTGAAGCCTAACAATAGGAAGCGGGAGATAATTTAAATTTTTTGAAGATAATGATAATGTAATAGGGAAAAACAAAAAATATATTGTAAGTATAACAGCAGAAGATTCGGCAATGGCTGAGTATTCAATCATATTTGAACCAATTTTTAATGTTTTTCAGAATTAATGCCCAAGATTTCATATATGGCTTTTTTAAGCTTTTCATCTGTAATGTTTTTATCTATTTTTTCTTTATCCGCTTTTGTTAAATTGTATTCTTTAATAATTAACTGTGCTGTTGCATATACACGTGATATAGATTCTTTTATAATTACAGATAATGGCTCTTTTGTTTCTGATGAAATCATAATAAATTATCTTATGTCTATATATAAATTTTCGCATATTTTTATAATCATAGTTGCATAATAAATTATTCTATAAATGAAAATAAAGATCTCATAATCATCTTTGGAATTCCAGGCCCTTTTCTTAGAATATATCCTCGATCGATCGAGGGGAGGGGTAAAATAAATTGGTTATAACATGATAATTTAGTATTTTGCTGGGTTTCATAAAGATTAATGATAGAAATGTTTTTATATTTGTTATGCAGTTTTGTTGATTTATATCACATTTATCTAATGATAAACCAGGGAAATAAAGGCTATTATAATGATGCCCCCGAGGTGCTGCATGTTTTTCCTGACATTGCATTCTATCGATCGAGACCATAGGGGGTGGGTACCTGAATACATCCTATAGGCTAGGAAAACAGTGAATTACTGGATTTTTGGTTAATCATAGCATGGATGCATATATGATTGAAGAAATGCCTGGCTAAATTCGTTAATTAGATGCAGATATTGCATATTCAAGGCTTTCATAACGATTAATGCTAAATTATCAATGAAATAATACTCTAATAATTGGAATCATAATATATGCACTGGTAGATAAATATCATATCCAGTGTTTTCATGTGTTTCATAAGATTATAAGCCAATAAGAGGAAAATACTATGGTAAATCAGCATTTAACGGCATTTCATAATGATTTTATGGATTTATAAATTATAATAAAATCATTATAAAACCTTATATACATCTGAATCTGTATAAGAATTTATGAAAATGGAGATAGATGTACCGGATGGGTTAATTGATGAAATGGATAGATTGTTACGGGGTGTTTATCATTCCAGGGAGGAATATATCCTTGATAAAATCAGGGATGGGATAATGCAGGATGAGAAAAACACATGGTTTAAGGATATGGCAAAAAAACAGAGAGATAAAGATGCTAGAAGCGAGGAGCCTTAAAATTGGATTTTCCGTGGCCTTAATAATAGCCGGAATTTACGATTTATATCTAAATAAATCTTATTCATTTACGGGCCTTATTTTAATCCTATCAGGATTTTTTTTAATTATCTATGAAAGGGATGAACCCAGGAAAACAAAGGATTTTATAAAGGCCAATGAAAATTATAACAAAAACGATATGGATTATAATAACGTTATAAAAGTCAGTGAAACGAAGGAAAAAATAACAATAATGCCTGGAGATGCAAAAACTACAATATCAATACCGGTGGGCCTAAAAAAATATCTGGATGATAATAAAAAGGATAAGGAAACCTATGGCGATGAGATAATAAGATTATTAAACAGATGATAAAAATGGAAAATGATAAAAAAATAAAACCAGGAAAAAATTGTATTAAAATTATAATAGATGTTCCTAAAAGAAAAAAGAAAAAAAATGAGTAGACTTTTTCTAATTTTTTGCTATCATTTTTAAAAATTAAATCTGATATCCCATGCATATCCCATATATAGAAAGCCGGTAAAATAAAGGAAAAAATCATAAAAATCTGATATGGCTGCTGCTTTCCTACTATTATATAATTAAGATAAAAGATGGACCGTAATTTAGATCTTTATCCAGGAGATTTTTATTATGGCCATAACCTCTCATAATTATATAATATATACGAAACTGTTGTTCATCAAGCTTTCCGGTTTTTGAGTTATAAGGCCGCGCTTTACTGTATTTCCATAAGCGGATATCGATTTAAGATATCCGTAATTACCAGGGTATTAAGATAATAAGGCCATAAATTGATTTAAAATCATGGACCAGGAATTTTAGTATATAATTTATAATATTGTTAATAATTAAAAAATAGTAATGCTATTAAAAACTCCTGATACCTACTATCAGGAGGTATTTTTTCCTTGAAAATACTGATTCACCATTAAATACACATACAAAAGTCCAGATCTCTCCTAATAGTACTATCAGGAGGTATTTTTTCCTTGAAAATACTAACTTTCTATATAACTGTCCAGATCTATTTTCTATTAACTTGATTAGAATTTGTAAAGATGACGATATAGGTATATTATATGATATATATCGTTGATTTTACAAAAGTAAAAAGGGAAATAGGAATTTGATCAGGAGGGTATTATAAGGATCCTGTATTTTAAAGGGGAAAATGGGTCCTGATACCTTTTTAAATCCTATCAGGAGTTTTTCTTTTGATATTGTTAATTTTTTTATTTTTCAATTAAAGAGATAGTGTTTCCAATAAGAAATAAATATTCTATTATA
>NZ_LKBH01000027.1:0-8634 GCF_001402935.1 Acidiplasma cupricumulans
TAATATTTAATTATATAATACAGTCTTATGGTAAATTCAATAATAGGAATGGAAAAAAATGGTAAAATATACATTCCCAAAGAAATAAGAGAAAACTATGGAACAAAATTTTTTATAGTTCCATACAGGGACAAAATTATACTTTATGATATTCCTGAAAATCCAATAGAGGACCTCATAAGGCTTGGAGAAAGGTTAAGGGATATACCGATCAAAAAATTAAAAAATGATATAAATGAGGAGGCTTATAATGACATACGCTGATACCGACTTTTTTCTGGCAATTTTAAAAATTCTGATTGGTTAAAGGAAAATGCAGTTAAGATTATGAAAAACCATAAAATTGAAACCTCAGAGGTAACATATATTGAATTAATGCTGCTGGCCAAAAAATATGATCTGGATTTTATTGAAATTAAAAAAGACGTTATGGCCATCTGCCATGAAAATAACAGTATGTATATTTTGGCCGCAGAGTATATAAAAAGTGGGGTTAATTTTTCCGATGCATTCCATGCAGCGCATTGCAATGGAGAAATAATTAGTTCTGACCACGTATATGACAAAATGGATATTAAAAGAATAAATTTAGAGGATTAATATTATCAACAATATGGTTTAAAACAATAAAATAATATTCCCATTGAAGAAGGTAGCCATAACCATCGGTATTGAATCATTTCCCATAATTGAATGTTACAAATAAAAAAATATGTATAATTAAAAAAACATATAATACATAATTACGTCTTTGATAACGCACATTTTTTAACAATAATTTGTACAAATAAAAGATGTAGTTATCAAAACTGGTAAACCCATATCATGTTAATGCATTATTGTATCAAGCTTTATAGAATACCAGAACCAAATATCAACATATATGCAATAAAATAATCAATTTTAAAATTTTTTGAGAATCCATAGGTGATGTGATTCCTGAAACAAGATCAAATTAATTATTTTTAGAACAAACATTATGTATACAGTATTTATGAAGAAATTGTAACCTAGAATTATTGATAGTAGATTGAAAATGAACATAATAACTGGCATTGAGATAATGAAGGATATTCATATATTTATTCACCCAGATGTTAAATACAAATAACATTTTCCATGCCTGTTTGGATAATTAATTAAGAAAAATATGCAATGTAAAAAATGTACGATGAGATGCAATTATTGAAGTTTAAACAGTGGTATAACATCTAGGCAACTCCAAGTATAAGGGGTGCAAAAGGCCAGGAGAATAATTAAAATTGCCAGTTATTAAAAGTTGAGACACCAATATCAAAAATTCTTTTAAATAATCAATGTTGAAGATATACAAATATTTATTTGATATAAATTCGTATAGAAAAAGTATTAAAATAATGAAAATATGTTAATAACATGTACAAAATTGCTGAATATATGTTTGAGGGTATGGAAACCCGGGATGGTGCAGGCGTTAAATTAAGGCGCATATTCGGGTCACAGCAAACAGTAAAATTAACCGATCCATTCCTGCTTCTTGATGCATTTGGTTCAAAAAATCCTGATGATTACCTTGCTGGTTTTCCATGGCACCCACACCGTGGAATAGAAACCGTTACCTATGCACTTAAGGGTAAGGTATATCACCGGGACAGTGAGGACAACTCCGGAACAATATATCCTGGTGATGTTCAGTGGATGACAGCCGGGAGCGGCATCTTCCATGAGGAAATGCCAAAATATATGGAGGATAATGCGGGAAAGATTCTGGATACAGAGCTTGCAGGATTTCAGCTTTGGATAAACCTGCCGGCATCACAGAAGATGTCAACTCCTGTATACAGATCCCTAAAATCAAATGAAATCCCTGAAATTTCAGGAGACGGCATACGTGTTAGGGTTATTGCCGGCAAATACATGAAAGTTCAGGGTATTTATTCTGGTGGAACTCAAGACATATCATATTTCCATATATCCATGGATCCTGAGGCACAGATAAAATACATATCGGCTGAGAATTACCGCGTTATTATATATATTATAAGCGGCAGCATTAAAATTTCTGGAAATACATTCATGGCAGGCAATGCAGTATCATTTTCACTTTCAGGTGATGAGATAGATGTTTATGCGGATGTTTCATCTGAAATTTTATTAATGTCTGGCAGGCCATTAAATGAACCTGTTTACTGGTATGGCCCGATTGTCATGAACACACGTGAACAGATTGAGGAGGCCATAAACGATATAAATAATAATAAGTTTGTAAGGGAAAAACATCCAGTAATAGACTAATTAAATCAATTTCATAAATAACTTTTTGACAAAAATTTTATAAATAAATAATTTATTATGATAAGTAATTTTGGGATTTAAAAATCCCGCTGCAGTGACCCGACTGCGTGAAGTGGAATAATTATGGAATCAAATGGTGAGAAAATAAAAACATATGTACTAATAAGTGTTTTTATAGGCACACTGATGTCCGCAGTAGATACCACAATAGTCCTGCTTGCACTGCCAACAATGACGGTTGATTTGAAGGCACCGTTTCTTTCAACGATATGGGTCATATTAATTTATCTTCTGGTGCTTGCAGCATTTACAACACAGCTTGGTAAAATTGGCGATATTTATGGCAGGGGAAGAATATACAACATTGGATTTCTCATATTTATACTAGGCTCTGGTATGGCCGGTGCGGCACCCAATGTCACATTTTTAATTTCATCAAGGGTAATACAGGGTTTTGGCGCCGTTCTTCTTCAGGCAAACAGCAATGCAATTATTGCCGATTACTTTACAAAGGGTACCCGCGGCAGGGCTTTCGGAATAACAAGCATGGGCTGGAATATAGGCGGAGTTCTGGGGATTGTCCTTGGCGGGGTCATAACAACGTTTATAGGCTGGAGATATATATTTTATATTAATGTTCCAATTGGCATAATTGGATGGTTAATTGCCGCAAAATACATAAAAGACAATAAAAAAATAAGCACAAAAATAGATGTGCCCGGTGTTATTATACTTGTTTCTATTCTATCTCTAATATCATATGGTTCTGTTGAGATCGCATCCGTTGGTGTAAACACAGTTAATATTATACTGGTTTTGGCAGGCATATTACTTATAGCACCATTCATAGCGGTAGAGGCAAGGTCCAAAAATCCATTGATGCAGCTAAAAGTATTTAGGATAAAAAAACTTTCATATTCATTAATGGCCGCAACCTTTCAGGCCATAGGATTTTTGGCCGTTCTTTTTATATTAATAATGTATCTTCAGGGTGTCAGGGGCTTCTCACCATTTTATGCATCGCTTATACTGGTTCCCGGATATTTATTATCAAGCGTTCTGGCACCAAGAATGGGAAGGCTATCCGACAGAATTCCCCCGGGTATTCTTTCAGGCACAGGCATTGCCATGATGGCCGTGGGTATAATAATATACCTGTTCCTTGGTGTATCCTCACCAATTTATATAGTTATAGCAGGTTCCCTTGTTACTGGCTTTGGGGGATCAATGTTCTGGCCATCAAATACAAGTGCGGTTATGTCAAACACACCAAGGGAATTTTATGGTTCAATTTCTGGTCTTTTAAGAACACTATCAAACATTGGCACATTGTTAAGCTATGTTATTGCAATAACTGTTGCAGCCGCCACAGTACCAAGAGATGTTACCTTTGAGGTTTTTCTGGGCATTGGCAGGCTCAACGGTGGGCTATCTGCAAAGTTTATTACCGGTCTCCACTCAGCATTAATTGTCTCCTTCATTATACTGGTACTTGGATGCATTTTCTCATATATAACCGTGTTACATGGCAGTAATAAAACTGTTGAAGAAACAGCATAAAATATTACATTGAAATAACATCTTTTTTAAATACCTGCATAAATATTTGTTTAAAAAAATCATTAACATAAATCATGTTTTTCATGCAAAACTAAATGATCCTTAAGCGGTATAAGGTGTCGTTTCCATAATAATAGCATTCAGAATATCCCAAACCGGTACCTCCGGGCAGGTTTTCAGTTTTAATTTCTATGTTTAGGATTTTATTCAAATTTTTTGACTCCTTCTGCCGGAATAAAAATACATGGCTTGAATTCTTAAAAATTGAATGTGATCTGATATTCATAAAAAAATCATCTATATTCTGTGTTATATTTATAATGGATGTCCCATAATGCCTGGAATTTCGTATAAAATTGTCTATGGTTTCAGCCGTTTCTGGATTGCCAAGAAGCAGGTGGCTTTCATCTATTACAACAAGCTTATGTCCATTATATGACCTTGCCATATTATTTATCTGTGCAAGTATAAAAATAAAATTAAGCATTTTTAAATCCTCCCTATCAAGGGAGTACCTAAATATTATTCTTTTATTATTTGCATTCACAGGAATTTTAATGTAATTGTTAATGTAATAATTTAATGATGATGAATGGTTACTTCCTGAATAATATTTATTAATGTCGGTTAAGATTTTTTTAATATCATTTCCGGGTTTTATATTATTTAGTGTATTTAATATATCAAGATATTTTACATCCCTTAATATTGTGCTTATAAACAGTGCAAGTATGGATTTTTCCTCATAGTTATCAACACTGAAATTTAAGTATTCACCGCTGGATGAGTTAATAATAAGGCCATCATCATACTCATTTAGGGGGTCTATGATAAATGCCATTTCATAGTATTCATGGAGGGATTTAAGAATTTTTTTGGTGAAGAAGGTCTTGCCAGAACCTGTTTCTCCAGTTATTATCATATTATATGACTGGTAATTAAACGGGTTAAAGTAAAATTTTTTATTATTTATGGAATTTATTGCAATTGCAGGGCATGATTTCTCATATTCAGAAAATGAGAGGGGCACCATACTGGAAAAACATTTTGACCCTATCAAATATTTATATCCATTTACATATAATTTTCTGAGGTTATAATTCCTGTATTTTAAATGATCTGAAATCTTGAATTCCAGCCCCATTGATTTTAGATGCTTAACGGTATTATCGGTGTTATTTTTCAGGTCAACCGGGTGTTCCGATTCTATTATTAAGGTCATATACATATCAAAAATTTTTTTAGAATCCTGCATATTTTTAATTGAATTTATCTGGTCCTTAATATTTACAGTCCTTGTGGATTTATTTCTGAATTCTGAAATTCTCTCTGCAAGCATCCTTTTTAATCTTACATCCTTATTTTTTATCGATTTTAGATTCAATACCGCTATGCAGGGGAAACTAAAACTATCAATAAGGAGGTTATATAGAAAATCCTGATCATAATTCGCATCATGTAGATCAAGAAGTGAGGCAAAATAATCATTGGTTTTTAAGAACGATTTAAAAAACCTTTCAGTTGTCAAAAATAAAATCCTGCTAATTTCTTCATGGTTATAAACCTGATTTTTAATTATTAATTTATTCTTTAATATAAACTCAGAATCATTTTTAATAATATCAATAATCCCTGATGAAATTATTAAAAAGGTTTTATAAAAATATGACCCATCTGCATATTTAACAGGCTTGGATATTATTGTTAATTCGGAATCAATATTCTCTATAAGTCCCTGAAATGATCCCATTATCCTGTTTTTATTTAAATTCATATAATAATTTCCGGTGTTTAATTCAAATGCTGAAATAAATTCTTTATCATTTAAAAAAATCCCATCATCATTTGTTTGATTAATACTGCTGGTTTTATAATTGATACTCTCTCTAAACGAATTATAAAATACCCAAATGTCTGTTTTATGGCCAAGAAAAATATACAGGTATATTATCAGAAAAATAAAAGGTATGTATATATTTATTTTAATTAAAACCGCGAATAAAGTAATTCCTATTATAATTACTAAAAAATTTTTGATAGAGATTCCAAAAACATACGGGGTATAATTATATGTATTTACAGGTATTTTAATTAACATCACCCTTACTTAATTTAACAGTATTTATATGCAAGGTAAGGCATGCTTAAACAATATTTAAGTCTTGAGTGGTATAATTAACCTAAAACCTGTTTAAGCCTTAAGAGTTTAATTCCCTGCCTAATTATTTATTAAATTGCGGATTATATAATATATGAGTTTATCAGGATTTTTTTAATAAATATTTTTAATATATGTGGCATAAAGATTTTAATGAGAATGTGGATGGTTAATCCAAAATATATGTGCAGCAGCCATCTGCTGGGAGAGCATAATGAAATACATATGGCCGTTGGATATTTAAGGGAAGGAAATCATTTGGGAAGGTACGCATCTGAAAAGCTCATACAGGTTAATACAATGTTATCAAGGCATAATCAACTTGTGGAGGAGATGCTATCACGCGGGTATAAACATAATAGCCCCCTAATTTTTGACCCCACGGAGATTGCAGGCCATTTATTTGAATGGGAACTGTCAGTGGTAATTGACCCAAAATATTCACTAAATATTCTAATGGGGCGCTGCAGTGGCTGCCGTGAGAGGTATCTGCAAAACATTGGTAGAATGGATCTTAGGGAAAAATGGGAGTATGCCATTCATAAGCAGCCAAATATTAATAACTCATCTGAAAAACCCAAAAGATATCAGGTGGAAAATGCCATGCAGCTTTTGGATGATATTCTTTAGGCAGTCCTTAAACAAAACATTAATTGTAAAAATTAACAATTAAATATTGCTGGTATGCCGGGATCGGGGATTGAACCCGAGGCCTTCGGATATCTCAGCATATGCTTATGAGTCCGACGCTCTGCCAACTGAGCCATCCCGGCATCTTTTTTTTAATTCTCCACTTCCTGCTCAACAGGTGTTTCATTTAAAACGGTCTGTTCAGATTTGCCCTCAACCTCTGAGCGGCGTATTTCTATTTTTTTAATTGGATATATATCCTTTAATGCATCACTTATATCATTGTATATATCATCGCCGATTAAGTAGAGTGCAAGCTCGGAAAGTTTCATATTTGCAGCCCTGTCACTAATGTATGATACAACTGTGGCCCTAACCTCGGCCCTTTTTGTTCCGGTTAACTTATTATCTGCAACAAGAACTATCTTTACAACGATTTTATACAAATCCTTTGTTGTTACTGCTGTTATAATATCTATTCTTTCCCTTCTTCTCCTTACCATCCTCCTTATTGCATCGTCGCTTACTTTGTGTCCTATGAATACTGTTGAGCATTTTTTACCAATACAGTTATCTATCTTGAAAAGCACCATGGATGATGATTTCTTAAAATTTCCAGTAAATTCTGATACAGGAACGGCCACAGTTCTATTTATTATATATCTTGGATCAGAACCGGGCGTTAATGCAATTTCCTTCTCACCAAAATATGAAGGTGCAACTACCGTATACCATGATTTTTCCTTCCATTTATCCTTTGTGTTAACCTTTCTTTTATCAACCATTTAATCCCCCGTTCACATTCACATTTGAATTTGATTATCCTATAGTGAAATACCTTATTGTTTATAAATTTATAATGTTTTCGTAAAAAGAAATGTAATTAATTATTTGTTTGAAAATATTGGTCTAAACAAAGAGGTGTTCATAAGGCATTAAGAAATCTAAATTACTGGGGAATTTCGGTTATGAAGCATACCCATAAAAAAGAAATATTTAAATATTTTAGCATAATACTAATTTATGGATATAACAAAAAAGGAAAGGGATTGTATTGTAGTTATTCACGATAATAGCAAACCTTTACCCTTAAGGCTTTCTGATGTGGCAGGTCTGATGAATATAAAACCACCCACAGCACATGAATTAATTAACAGGTTATTATCCAAAAACATAATTAAAAAGGAAAGGGGAATGATAACACTTACAGACTATGGGAATGAGATTTATAGTGAGATAATGATGGCCCATAGAACCCTTGAAATAATTTTAACAAGAAGCGGTGTTAACAGTGATAAGGCCTGCACACAGGTTGAAAAGGTAGATTATCTAATGGACACATCATCAATAGAAAAACTGCTTCAGACAATAGGGAATCCTGATAAATGCCCCCATGGAAAGCCGGTCCATGCAGTTTAAGATTTAAATATTTTTTTTATTCTGTCTGTAATAAGCAATGACCCTATTGAAAGGGGCTTTTTTCTTTTAACGTCTATAAATGACATGGATGCATATCTTATATCAATGCCAAAACTCTCCTCCTCATTAAGGTCAAGGTAATAACATATGGCGCATCTTATGGGAAATGCATGGCTGACTATTATGTACCTTCCATCATAGGAATTAATAAGGTCTATCATCCTTTCCATTTGGGACTGGAAGGACTCCATCCCAAGCTCCTCCCTTTTTTTATTTGGTATCTCTATTATCCTTTTTCCATCATAAACACCAAAATCCGATTCTATTGCCCTGTTATCAACAGTAATATCAAGGTTAACATAGGATGCCAGTATTTTTGATGTCTGAACCGCCCTCAGAACCGGACTTGATATTATACCTGTAAATTTCAAATTTTTAAGCTGCTCACCGGTGAATCGCGCCATTTCCTCCCCGGTCTCAGTTAACCCATATTTATTAAGGTCCCTTGAGAGTATGCCGGTTCTATTCGTATAGCTTTCGCCGTGCCTGATTAAAACAGCATAATCCATCCATGGAATATATATAATTAGTTA
>NZ_LKBH01000028.1:0-7773 GCF_001402935.1 Acidiplasma cupricumulans
TGATATTGATAATTTTTTAAATTCCTATGCAGATTATAAAAGAAAATAAATGTTTTTTAAAAGGATAATTATAATATAGATCATTAACATGTTAATTTAATATGGAAAGCAGGGAACTATCACTTTATATTAGAGGTTTAATCCCCGGGGATAAAAAAGATGCAGATGCAAACAGACCTGTTTCAGTATGGAAGGAGCTTGACAGGTTACGGGGATTTCCTGAAAAAACAGTTGTCTGCATATTTAGAACAACTGGCTGTGCATGGTATAGGTTTAGTGCATGCTCAATGTGCGGGTACTTTAATGATACATCAGATAATATTATTGATGAGAATCTTTTTAAGCAGGTTGATGAACTTTATAATTCACTTGGGGATGCCAGGGTCGTTAAGATCTTTACCTCTGGAAGCTTTCTTGACCCCCGGGAGGTATCTCCATCTGTAAGGAACTACTTCTTTGAAAAAATGAAGGGAAAGGTTGACAAAATACTGGTTGAATCAAGAACAGAATACATAAGGAAGGACATACTTGAAGATATTAAGCGCCATAATATTCCTGTAAGAATTGCAATAGGTCTTGAGAGTGCCAATGATTATATTATGAAATATTCAATTAACAAGGGCAGCACGCTGAAAAAATATCTGGATGCAGCAAGGCTCATTAAGGAGGAGGGTTTTGAGCTGAGAACCTACCTGCTTTTTAAGCCACCGTTTATATCGGAGCTATCAGCAATAGCTGATGTTGAAAATTCTGTAAAAATATCTGCACAGTA
Source organism: Acidiplasma cupricumulans (assembly GCF_001402935.1). Classification (NCBI taxonomy): domain Archaea; kingdom Methanobacteriati; phylum Thermoplasmatota; class Thermoplasmata; order Thermoplasmatales; family Ferroplasmaceae; genus Acidiplasma; species Acidiplasma cupricumulans. The sequence goes on from NZ_LKBH01000028.1 coordinate 773, forward strand.
TTCAAACGATATATCAATAAACCCAATGAATATACAAAAAAATACACTTGTTGAAAAATTATGGAAGAAGGGTTTGTACAGGCCTCCAAGAATGATATCACTTGCAAGGATTTTAATAGAGATGTCAGGGCATAAATATCCTGTTCTTTCTTATCCCACAGGTGGTGGCAAGGAGCGTGGCGTTCACGATGATAAGTTTGATAAAAAACTTCTTGATTTAATAGTTAAATCATCTCTTGAACAGAATTTCTCGGAACTTAAGGAATACTACTCATCACTGGATCTTTCATTGTATAATTATGAACTTGATCTTGAGGATAAACTTTTACTGCAAACCGACTATAATACCCTTGTAAAAAGAATATCGAGATCATCCATTTTTTATTAAATTTTTGATGTAATCAAGGCCCCCCTGAATTTCGTCTATTACATTCTGAGTATATTTATTCATTAATATTGTATCATAAAGTATTTCCTTGCTTTCCTGTGAACTAATGCTGCACAGGTCAAGATATTTTTCATAGGAACTGGTTTTTATACTTCCATTCTGAGGTCTGGAAATCATGGAAATAATATATGGTTTTACCAGTATTTCAGACATTAATCTATCATGCTGGTCTGCACTCAGGCTGATTATATTGTAATCTGGAAAAATATTTTGAATTTTCCCCATGGAATCAGGTGGTGATATATCGTTTATAAATACTATATCCTTAATCTTACCGTAACTTCTTGGACCAAAAAGTGGATGTATGCTTATTATGCTGTTTTTAAATTTTAAAAATCTTAGCTTCACTGATGATAATTCTATAAATCCGGTAAAAAATTTGTATTTGTTTATTATATTTTCCTCCTGGTCAGGTGGTATTGCCAAAAATGCATAATCTGATTTCTTTAAATAATTAAAAAGCTTTTCCTCATTATCAACATCGACGCCGTATGAATCTGGAAATATTTTCATTAAAAGCGAACCCAGATTACCCTTACTTCCAACTACCGTAAACATACTATCTTATTATTACCCTGTATATATTTTCTCTATTCTCCAGAAAATTCTTTGAAATTAGCATTTGCCTGCCATTGATTATTATGTCACCGCCATAATTACCATTTACATCTACATACACGTCAGGGTCCTCAATTTTATGGTTTATAATATGTATACCAGGGCCGGATATCAAATTTTTATATTCTTTATTTTCAGAAAATACCACGGACCCTGGATTTAAAATAAATTTTAGCATTCCAAGCAGATTTTTGGTCTCTCCATTAAATTCCATGTAATTATTTCCATTAATATTTTTGTATACATACCCTGGTAAATTTAACTGGGAATTAGACTCATAATGTATGGAAAATTCAAAAAGTATATTTAATACAGACTGTGTAAATCTATCCCCGGAGATAAGCTTTATTATCTCCCTTTCACGGTTATAATCATGTATCTCCCCGCCGTTCATTTTTTTTATCTCCCCAATTTTCTGAGCCAGTTTAATTCTCTGTTTTAGCAGCCTTATTATTTCCCGTGAGTTTTCAAGCATTTCCCTTCTGAGATTTTCAAAGTCTGATATTAATTCCATCACCCATGACAATATTTATCACACATATATATAATTTTTTGAGGGAAAATATAATCCCTGATGTTTTTTATAAAGTAATAAAAAACGTTAAATCTCTCAAGGCAATAACTTTCTGTTGAAACTAAGTGATATAGGTGAAAGGCGAATAATAGATTTAATATCGAGGGATAGGGAACCCGATGATTGTGCAGTGCTTAACATGGGATCATTTGATTTGCTGTTATCCACAGATGTAATAACCAGAAAAACTCATATACCGGAGGGGGCAAGCCCTGAAATGGCTGGAAGCTTTTTTGCAGCCATAAACCTGAGCGATATAGCTGCAGATGCGGGAATACCTGTGGGGTTTCTGGTATCACTTTCAATATCCCCAGATTATGACATGGAATATTTAAAAAGATTTTATTCCGGAATATACAGTAAATTATCAGAATTTAACATAGGCATTATAGGCGGGGATACAAAGGAGGGTGATGATTTTACGGCCTCAGGAACAATAATTGGAAGGCAAAAACCCTCACTTATTCGCAGGAGATCAGACATAGCAGTAAACCATTATGTGCTTGTAACAAATTCTCTTGGGAGATCAGGTGCAGGCTATCTATTTTATAAAAATTCATATAAAACTGAATATGGAATAAAAAAAATGCTTGAAATTCATCCAAGGATAATGGAGGCACAGATTTTAAGCATGGCCGGTGCCCGGTTTATGATGGATTTATCGGATGGGATATACTCATCCATATATCAGATGAAGCACGATTATAATATAGGATTTAAAATAGATTATAACAAAATTAAGAAGGACCCTGATGTTTCCAGGGCAGCGCAAATTTCTGGTGTTTCAGAATCAGATATTGTAATGTCCTTCGGTGGTGATTATGAATTATTTTTTACAGTTGAAAAGAATAATTACGATTCATTTAAAAATAGGATAAATAAATACAAAATAGATGCATACATAATAGGAGAAACATATGATGGTCCAAATATGGTGTATTATGATAGCTGGGTTAATGTAAATGAAAGGGGATATGAACACTTCCTTAAGGACCCGCTGGATAAAAAGTAAATGTTTATATAAAAAATATTTATATAGAAGAACATATAGACTTATGATGAACCAAAACAAAGAATATATAGACCCCTTAGAATACGATATTGAAGAAGCCAGAAAGAGATTAAATATGTCAAAGAAAAACAATGAACTTGAAAAATATATGGAAATGTATAAACAGACCCTGGAAGATCTTAATGACTACAAGAATCTTTACATACGGCAGAGATCAGAGATGGAGAACTACGCAAAATACAAGGAACGTGAGATTGAAAACATCAGAAAAAATGCCGGCAGTGAGATAATTAAAAACCTTCTACCGGTGCTAGATACACTTGATGCTGGAATGATACACGATCCAAAACTTGAACCAGTGAGATCGCAAATAATAAAAATATTAAGCTCATACGGACTAAAGGAAATAGCAGGTAAGGGGGAAAAATTTGATCCTAACCTTGAGGAGGCCATAGGTGTATCAGATCAGGGTGAGGATGGAAAGGTGCTTGAGGTAGTTCAGAAGGGATATATGTTAAACGGAGAGGTTTTAAGAACCGCAAAGGTAATAGTTTCAAAAAGGTGAGTTAAAATGAGCAAGATTATAGGTATTGATTTAGGAACAAGCAATTCAGCAGCAGCAGTAGTTATTTCAGGCAAGCCAGAGGTCATTCCGGCAGCCGAGGGAGTCTCATTGGGTGGAAAATCCTTCCCAAGCTATGTTGCATTTACCAAGGATGGCCAGCTGCTTGTTGGTGAACCTGCAAGAAGGCAGGCTTTACTGAATCCAGAGGGTACAGTTTACGCAGCCAAAAGAAAGATGGGTACAGATTACAAATATAAAATATTCGGAAAGGAGTATACACCCCAGCAAATATCCGCATTTATTCTGCAAAAAATTAAGAAGGATGCAGAGACATTTCTTGGAGAGCCAGTGACAGATGCTGTTATTACCGTTCCTGCATATTTTGATGATAATCAGAGGCAGGCAACAAAGGATGCAGGTGCAATTGCCGGTCTAAATGTAAGGAGAATTATTAATGAGCCAACAGCAGCATGCATGGCTTACGGTATTGATAAACTTAATGAATCGCTTAAAATATTAATATATGATTTTGGTGGGGGTACACTTGATGTAACAGTTATGGACTTTGGTCAGGGAGTATTCCAGGTGCTTTCAACGTCTGGTGATACCCACCTTGGCGGCAGTGATATGGATGAGGCTATTGTAAACTTCCTTGCAGATGATTTTAAACAGAAGGAGGGCATAGATCTAAGAAAGGATAAATCTGCATACATAAGATTGAGGGATGCCGCGGAAAAGGCAAAAATAGAGTTATCAACAGTTCTTGAAACTGATATAAACCTTCCTTATATAACTGCCACGCAGGAGGGTCCAAAGCATCTTGAATACAAGCTTACAAGGGCAAAGCTTGAGGAGCTTGTGGCACCAATAGTTGAGAAATCAGCCGAATCATTAAATAAGGCCATAGAGGGTGCAAAGCTCAAGAAGGAGGATATAAATAAAATCATACTTATAGGTGGACCAACAAGGATGCCATATGTTCACTCATTTATAGAGAAATATTTTGGCAAAAAGCCTGAGGGTGGTGTTGATCCAATGCAGGCTGTGGCAATTGGTGCCGCAATTCAGGGTGCTGTACTTACCGGGGATATTAAGGACATAGTGCTTCTGGATGTCACACCATTAACACTTGGAATAGAAACACTTGGTGGTGTAATGACACCGTTAATACCTGCAAATACAACAATACCTGTTAAAAAATCCCAGGTATTTACAACAGCAGCGGATATGCAGACTGCTGTAACAATACACGTTGTTCAGGGGGAGAGGCCACTTGCCAAGGATGATGTATCCCTTGGAATGTTTAATCTTGAAGGTATTCCTCCAGCACCAAGGGGGGTTCCACAAATAGAGGTTACATTTGATATAGATGCCAATGGCATATTAAATGTTTCAGCAAGGGATAAGGGCACAGGAAAGGAACAGAGAATCACAATATCCGCATCAAACAAGCTTTCCAAGGAGGAAATAGAAAGAATGAAAAAGGAGGCTGAGGAATTCGCCGAGAAGGATAAGCAGGAGAAGGAAAATATAGAAACATTAAACAATGCGGAGAGCCTTGCATATACCGCTGAAAAAACAATCAATGATGCCGGTGATAAAATAGACAGCGCAACAAAAGATAATATAAAGGCCATAGTAAAGGACTTAAGGGATGCAATTTCACAGAAGGACATACCAAAGGTCAAGGAGATTACAGAAAAACTTACCAAGGAAATTCAGGAGGTTGGGGCAAAGATGTATGCCAGTGCCTCGGCCAATAACCAGAATAATACAGGTAATGCCGGCACTTCCGGTGAGAATCAGTCGGATAGTTCAAATGATAAGACATCCGGTGAAAACAGCGATACCGTAAACGCAGATTATAAGGAAAACAAATGATGGAACATGGCAGAGGACTACTATAAAATCCTGGGTGTCGACAAAAATGCAACGCAGGATGAAATAAGGGCAAAATTCAGGGAACTTGCAAAAAAATACCATCCTGATTTAAATCAGGGAAACCAGGAGGCCGAGGAAAAGTTTAAGCAGATTGCCGAGGCGTATGAGGTGCTGTCAGATCCACAAAAAAGACAGCAGTATGATGCCACCGGATCTGCCGAATTCAATGGCGGCGCATCCAACTTTAACTGGCAGGACTTTACGCACTTTGATGATATTAATGATATATTCAGCAAAATTTTTGGCGGTTTTGGCGGCTCATCCGGCGGCGATTTCTTCGGCGGCGGATATACAAACCAGCCAGATCTTGATATATACATCAGGGTTAATATAACACTGGAGGACGCATATTATGGCACATCAAAATCTGTCAAGTACAAGAGGGATGCAATGTGCGATGCCTGCAATGGTACAGGCGCCGTTGATGGCAAGCTTATGACATGCCCAACATGCCACGGCACAGGCCAGGAGAGAATAACACGCGGCCAGGGATTCTTCCAGATGGTTACAGTAACAACATGCAGAACATGCAACGGCAGGGGTAAAATACCTGTTAAACCATGCCCGGTATGTAAGGGTACAGGCACGGTACCAAAAATGGAGAATATATCTATAAATATACCCAAAGGTGCAGATACAAATATAAAGCTCAGGGTTGCAAAAAAGGGCAACTCATATGGTGGTGTTACAGGGGACCTCTATGCCGTAATATATGTCCAGAATAATTCAGAGATACGCAGATCAGGGGATAATTTATATGTAAAGCATCACATAGACTTTCCAACAGCTGCCCTGGGCGGCGAGGTTGAGGTTTCATTGTTTAAAGAAAAATTTAAATTAAATATTCCGGCAGGTACACAGCCTGATGATGTTCTAAGAATAAAGGGTGCAGGAATGCCCAGAATAAACTCACATGGTTCCGGGGATCTTTTGGTTATCATTAAGCTTGATGTTCCAAAGCATCTAACAGCAAAGGAAAAGGAACTCATAGAGGAACTAAAGGGTGAACCCACCAAAAAATCATGGTTTCACATATAAATAAATTTTTAAATTTATAATAAATCTATATTTTTAAGTCTTTCCTTAAAATCATGTTCTGTTGTATCAAACAACGATGTTAATTTAATTAAATCCTCACCCTCAACCAGCTCCTTTGCCATGCTCCTGTATGGGTCAAGATCATTCTTATTTATTATGCCCTTTTCTGCAAGGTCAATTATTGTTTCCCATCCATTGAGCCTTATATACTGATTTGGTGATTTTAATACATTAAAAAGAAATTTTTTATATTCCTCATAATCGCCATCAACAATTACACCCCCGGACTTTAACAGCGGTAGCATATGCCATGCGTCACTTACAACACCTGCATTCTGGCTTTTAAGGCTCTCTATAAACACGTTCTTATAGGGTATAAGGTATGTTTTGTCAAGGTAATTTCCAAGAATCAGGTCTATGGCATTCCACCATGCGGTTAAATCCCCAGATTTTATATATGGAAGCAAATACTCCTTTCTGGAAACAATATCCTCCTTTGTTATGTACCCTGCATCAGCAAATCGCCTTGCAAGAACCCAGGCATGAACCTTAACCATTTCATCATCAGTTGTTAAAAGGCCCAGAAACTGATTTTTATTCTCTATCACATAGTCCTTTGTAAGTATCCCATTGTCTATTAGAAAATCAACCTTGTACCATGCATCAAGTCTTGAAAACTGGTCTTCAAGAGATAATGACTTTAAATAATATTCCTTATTTTTTTTAATAACATCCTCTGCCATATTAAAATAATGTTATTTTATTATAAAAAACTTTTTTTAATAAATTATCAGATCGGAAGAGC
>NZ_LKBH01000029.1:0-7597 GCF_001402935.1 Acidiplasma cupricumulans
TATAAGGATAGGAATAACCACTGATGAAAATAACAATTTAATAAAGCTGGAGGATTCCAGATATTTTGTAATTTTTGATGATGAAACAAAAAAGGAGGAAAGATACGACTCACCTGCATATAAAATAACGCCAAAGGGACAAGCACGAGATGTTGGAATGGATGAATTGTTAAAATATAAACCTGAGATGATGGTAATAACATCAGATTCATTATGCAAATGCACATATGCAACGTCACTACTGGCCAAGGTTAGATATATATTAATAGATGAAAAAATGAATGCAAAGGACATAGAAAACAGAATAAATGAATTTAAGAATAAAGCCCTTGACGTGCTAGAGCCAGAGTTATATAACAGATAAAAATTTATTTATCATTAAATATTAAATCCAATATTATATTAAAAAATTTATTTAATCTGTTCTGATATATACTTGAGTATATTTCCAGATTTTATGTAATTTAATTCTGCATCAGTATATATCAGTGCCTTTCCATGAATTTCATTACTGTTTATTCTTATGGTTAAATCCTGATTTTTATTTATATTTTCAATGCCATCTATGCTTATTAGCTCATCACCCTTTAGTTCAGGCATTTTATCGATCTGGACTGGTATTACTCCCATGTCCACAAGATTGTTTCTGTGTATTCTTTCAAAGCTCTCGGCAATTACTGCCTTTATGCCAAGCAATGCTGTAACCTTTGCTGCCCAGTCTCTGGAGCTTCCTGATCCGTACTGTTTTCCTGCAAATATGACCAGCGGAACATTTTCACTTTTATACTTCATTGCAGCATCATAGAAAGACATTTCCTCGCCTGATGGGTAAAATATTGTGTACCCACCGGTTTTATCAACCATTAGATTCCTTATTTTTGGATTTGAGAAGCCACCGCGCATCATTACCTCATGATTACCGCGCCTTGCACCGAATGTATTCATTTCAGACACACCAAGCGAGGAAAGGTATTTACCTGCAACAGAGTCCTTTGCTATTGGCCCTGCTGGTGAGATGTGATCTGTTGTAATCTTATCACCAAATATTGCAAATATTCTGGCATTTTTTATGTTTTTTACAGGATCAAGATAAAGCCATGGTGGCTCCCTAATATATGTTGAGGAATCATCAAATGTAAATAATGTGCTTTTTGACGATTTTAATGAATTCCAGTTTGCGTCACCCTCGAAAACCTCGGCATATTCCTTTCTGTATGCCTCGGGATCCATTGCCAGATAAAAGTATTTTTTAATCTCCTCACTGGATGGCCATACATCCCTTAGGTAAACCGGTCTGTCGCCATCAAAACCTATGGGCTCATTTTCAAAATCTATGTCAACCCTGCCTGCTATGGCAAAGGCAACCACAAGAACAGGGGATGCGAGAAAGGCCCCTGCTATGTATGGGTTAATCCTGCCCTCAAAGTTTCTGTTTCCGCTTAAAACTGCATATGTTTTTATATTATTTTTTAAGATATCTTTCTGTACCTCAGGTATTAGAGGCCCGCTGTTGCCTATGCATGTTGTGCAGCCATATCCAACCACATCAAAGCCTACTTTATTTAAATAGTCAAGAAGGCCTGCGGCCTTAAGGTAATCTGTAACAACCCTTGAACCTGGAGCCAGGCTTGTTTTTACATAATCCTTTGATGTTAAATGGTGTTCATATGCCTTTTTGGCAAGTATACCGGCGCCAAGCATAACTGTGGGATCGGATGTATTTGTACAGCTGGTTATTGCAGCAATCACAACAGACCCGTCATTAACAACATCACCATGGTTGTTTTCTATTAGACCCTTTACTGTACCTCTAAGATCCTTTAATTCAACAAGCTCATCCGGGTTTTTTGGACCTGCCACAGAACTTTTTATTTCTGAGAGATCAATATCTATAACCCTATTATACCTCTTCGGGCCATTATAAAATAATCCCTGCGCCTTAAAATAGGCCTCTACTGAATCAGCATCCCTGTTTGTTGCCCTTATATACTGAAGTGTTTCATTATCCACAGGGAAATAACCGATGGTTGCACCGTATTCCGGGGCCATGTTTGCAATTGTTGCCCGGTCCTGTGCGGTGAGTTCATTAATATTTCCAAAAAATTCAACAAATTTATTAACAACGTTCTCAGACCTTAGCCTTTTGGTTATATAAAGCACGGTATCTGTTGGCGTTACCCCGGTATTTAATTTTCCCTTTAAGTTTACACCTATTACCTCTGGAACAGTCATAAAATATGGCTCATTAAGCATGGATGCCTCGGCCTCAAGACCACCGACGCCCCAGCCAAGCACACCGATACCTCCTATCATTGTTGTATGTGAATCTGCACCTATAAGGCTTTCAGGGAATATTGTGCCGTCCTTTTTGACAGCAAGTGAGGAAAAATATTCAAGATTTATTTGATGTATTATGCCATGGCCTGGCGGGACTATTCTAACATTTTCAAATGATTCCTTTGCCCATTTAAGAAAATTATATCTTTCTATGTTTCTTTCAAATTCGTCCTTCATGTTAATTATTATCGGCTCTGTATCCTTAAATGTATCAACAATTACTGAATGATCGATAACCATATCTGACTGCACTGCCGGATTTAATTTTTCGGGGCTTACATTTTTACTGTTCAAATATGACCTCATTGCTGCAAGGTCTAAAAGTATTGGTATTCCGGTATAATCCTGAAACACAACCCTGGATGGTTTGAACGCAATTTCTGATCCTGTTTTCATTGATGCAGTATTATCAATAGATTTTTCATTTATATCAATTCCATCAAAATTTCTCATCATATTCTCAAGTAAAATTTTAAAGGAGTATGGAAGGCTGTCAACATCGTACTTTTCATTGAGCTGCGCAAGAGGGTAATACCTGTATTCATTTCCGTTTATTTTTATTGTATCAGTTTTAAATTCCATATCTCAATATATGTATATTAAATTTTAACTTTATTATTGGATGATTACTGCCTTAATTAAATCCAACTTAAAATTCAATGTATTTTGTATATCATAGAAAAATATATAAGATAATAAAATTTATTGAAACAAGGGATTTTAATGGATAAAATAATTTTCACCGGCGAAAAATGGAGGGTTCCAGACAATCCAGTTATACTTTATACGGATGGTGATGGCATTGGCCCTGAAATCATGGATGCAACCAGAAAGGTCGTTGATGCTGCGGTTAAGAAGGCTTACAAAAATAAAAAAATAGCATGGAGGGAGGTCCTGGTGGGCGATAAGGCCCTGAATCTAAAGGGCGATAGGTTTCCTGAGGAATCCATAAAGGATATAATGGAATACCGGATATTACTGAAGGCCCCACTTGGAACCCCTGTGGGCACAGGTTTCAAGTCCATAAATGTAAGAATACGGCAGATGCTCGATTTATATTCAAACATAAGGCCGGTAAAGTATGTGAATGGCCTTCAGAGTCCGCTTGAGCACCCAGAAAATGTTAATTTAACAATTTTCAGGGAGAATACAGATGACCTGTACATGGGTTATGAGTGGAAATATGATAGCAGGGAGGCACAGGAAATAAAGGCATTTTTTAAGGAAAAATTGGGCATAGATCTTGGTGATGATACTGGCATAGGCCTGAAGCCAATGAATAAATATAAAACACAGAGAATAACAAGGGCGGCAATTAAATTTGCAATATCAGAAAATAAGAAAAAGGTCACAATTATGCACAAGGGCAATGTAATGAAGTATACAGAAGGTGCATTTAGGGAATGGGCATATGAAACCGCCTTAAATGAATTTTCTGATTATGTTTCGCAGGATGGCAGTAAAAAAATACTTATAAATGACATAATAGCAGATAATATGTTCCAGCAAATTATAACAAGACCCGGGGAATATGATGTTATTCTTGCACCGAATATTGATGGTGACTATATATCTGATGCCGCCGGGGCACTTATTGGAAATATAGGCACACTGGGGGGCGCCAATGTTGGTGACGATGGTGCCATGTTCGAGGCAGTACATGGAACAGCCCCAAAGTATGCAGGTAAAAATATAGCAGACCCACTTGGGCTCATAAGGGGTGCCCAGCTTATGCTGAAATATATGGGCTGGACAGAGGCAGAGGATATAATTGAAAGGGCTGTAAACAAGGCAATAGAGGAAAAAACTGTAACTGCAGACCTTGCAAAATTCTTTAATGTGAATCCACTTGGAACAGCAGAATATGGTCAGAGGCTTGTTGAAAACATAAATTCATTTTAAAAATTATTTTGTATATATTTTATTAATTCATCATTCAATTTTATATCAGCATATTTTATATTCTGCATTACATGTTCAGGATTTGATGCACGCGGAATTGGAAAAACATTATCACTTATGCTTGTAAGGTACGAAAGGGCTATGCTTGTACCGGGCACATCCCCAATTTTTGACCTTATATAATTAAATTTTTCCTCAAGATTCTTATTCCTTGCTGTTTTACCATGGGCTATGGGAAAATACGCCATTAATGCAATGTTATTCTTCTTTAAATAATCTAAAATATTATTCTCAACGTTTCTGTGCAGTATATTATAATTAAGCTGCACGGCGCATAAATTGTATTTTTTAAGATTTTCCACAGTGTATTTAATAAGCTTAAAACTAAAATTGCTTACACCTATATTTCTTATTAATCCAGCCTCTGTTAATTCCTCCATTTTTTTTAATGTTTTCTTAAGATCAACCGCATAGTTTGGAAAATGTATTATGTATAAATCCACATAATCCATATTTAAATTTTTTAGGCTTCTTTTCAGTGCCCTTTCAAGGGATTTTGGTGATAAATGTGTTGGAAGCACCTTTGTTGATATAAATATTTCATCACGCTTGAAATTTTTTACCGCCTCGGATACAATACCCTCTGTATGATAAAATTCAGCAGTGTCTATTAAATTAATTCCATTTTCCAGACCAGTTTTAATGGCATTAATCTTTGTTTTCTTATTTGAATATACCCCGGCATATGTTTTGAAGATCCACCGCATATCATAATATGTTCCCATTCCTATTGCCGATGCTTTAAAGCCTGATGTGCCAAAGTCTCTGTAAATCATGTAATAAAATGCATTATATCCTTAAAAATATTTTTAACCATACTTTTAGCCTGAAAAATAATATTAAATATGGTCTAATCATTTAATTTCGATATATATGAATCTCTATGAATACATGGGGAAGGAAATTTTTAAAAAATATGGAATACCAGTTCCAGATGGCTATGTTGTTTCTGATATTAATGAGATCAGGCCCTATCAATATCCAGTGGCCGTAAAATCCCAGATACTTTCAGGAAAGCGTGGCAAATCAGGTGGTATAAAATTTGCCAAATCACAGGAGGATCTAAAAGAGGCTGCAAAAACCCTGCTGGGAGCAACTATAAACGGTTTAAAGGTAAATAAACTATTAATAGAGAGAATGATAAATATTAAAAAAGAGTTATATTTAAGCATAACCCTTGATAGATCATCAAAGGGGCCACTTTTAATGGCATCTCCTGATGGCGGGATGGATATAGAGAGTGTACCAGACAGCAGAATAATAAAAATAAAGATAGACCCATTAATGGGATATTCTGATTATATATCACGGGAGGTTTCTGAATTTCTGGGCCTTTCCGGCAGTTTGAAGTCGCAGCTTGGGACTTTAATAGGATTACTTTATAATGCATTTAAAAAGGAGGATTCTCTACTGATGGAGATAAATCCCCTTATAATCGATTCATCAGATAATATTATTGCCGGTGATTCCAAGGTAATTATAGATGATAGCTCCCTATACAGGCATAAGGAGTATATTTTCCCTGATCCTGAGAAGACAGAGCTCGAAAATGAATCAGCATCAAAAAGCTTTACATTCATTGAAATGGATGGTGACATCGGTGTAATAGCCAATGGTGCGGGGCTTACAATGGCGACGCTGGATGCCCTGACGCTTCACAAACTCAGGCCAAGAAATTTCCTTGACCTAGGTGGAACTGACAGTACGGGTATAGTTGAGGATGCATTCTCATTTGTTTTGAGGGCAGATCCAAAAATATTTTTTGTGAATATATTTGGCGGTGTTACCAAGGCTGATACGGTGGCCAATGGCATAGTTGCAGCAAAGAATAAATTCAATATAAAACAGAAAATTGTTGTTAGGCTTAGCGGTGTTCATGAGGATGAGGGCAGGAGGATTCTTATGGACAATGGCATAGATGCCTATTCAAATATGAATGATGCAATCAATGAGCTTGTGAAATTAAATGGGGGTAATTAAAATGGTGCTTATAACAAAAAATACAAGGGTAATAGTTCAGGGAATGACCGGTCACCAGGGTTCATTTCATTCAGGTGAAATGATAAAATTTGGGACAAATGTTGTTGCAGGAGTTTCTCCGGGAAAATCTGGCGGCACTGTCAATGGCATAAAAATATATGAAACTGTTATGGACACACTTGAACTTATGCCTGAAGCCTCAATGCTGGCAGTGCCGGCTCCTTTTGTCAGGGATGCCGCCTTTGAGGCAATTGATAATGGACTAAAGCTTATATACATACTGGCAGAACACGTTCCTGTACATGACACCATGGAAATTGTTGCAGAGGCAAACAGAAAGGGTGTAACAGTTATAGGCCCCAACAGCCCCGGAATTACGGTTCCTGGTGAGGCAAAAATAGGGATCATGCCCAACCATATATTTAGAAAAGGAGACGTTGCAATTGCATCAAGAAGTGGAACATTAACATATGAAATTGTTAAGGCTGTTACTGATGCTGGATTTGGTGAGAGTACAGTAATAGGACTGGGAGGAGACCCTATTGTTGGCCTTACCTTCCTTGATGTAATAAAAATGTATAACGAGGATAAAAACACCAAAAGGATTGTGCTTGTTGGTGAGATTGGTGGAAGTGAGGAGGAAAGGGCTGCCAGATATGTAAAGGAAAATGTCAAAAAGCCTGTTGTTGGTTACATAACCGGAAGGAGTGCACCACCAGGAAAAAGAATGGGGCATGCAGGTGCAATAATTGAACGTGGGACAGGCACTGCAGAATCAAAAATAAAAGCGTTTATGGATGCTGGAATTAATGTTGCAGATTACCCGGATGATATACCCAAGCTTTTAAAATAATTTTTATAAACATTTTCAAAAAAAATATACCTTTAATTACATTATAAAAATTAGTATGATATGAAAATATTATTTCAAATATCTGAAAGTGAGAAAATACCTTTGTCATATCTGGCAATATCCAATATGGCAAAAATGAATGATGTTGAAGACATTGTTGCAGTTTATTCAGAAACTGGTATATTTGGCGTTCTTAAATCCGAATCTGAAAATATAAACAATTTGCTTGGCAATCATAAAATAAATGTATACGCATGCGGTGTTGCAATGAAATCAAACAACCTTTCAGATGCTGATCTGGCACCCGGTGTTAAAATCGCTCCTGTTAGCTTTTATGAAATTGCAAAAAGGCAAAAGGATGGCTATATCTACCTAAGGCTTTAAAATTTTAATTTTTATCTTCCAGCTTCAAAGTATCCTGCCCCAGTTATGGTATAATATCTTTATTTAAACCATGATTTTATA
>NZ_LKBH01000030.1:0-7193 GCF_001402935.1 Acidiplasma cupricumulans
TTTGAAAAAGTTTTATTAAAGATCAGTTAATAAAAACACAATGAACAGAAGGGGCCTTATAGCATCAATAATAGTTGTAATCATATCACTGGCAATAATAATCCCTGTTTTATTTATACTTGATACAATATATCACATCCCTTTCTTCGAGTCGTATGACATTTTTTTATATGCAATAACAATAGTTGCCGGTGGAATTATAATTGTAAATCTCATAGCATCATTAATAATGAACAGGGCCACCAGGGCAATAGGAAAATCAACAGCCGGAACCTTAAGTTTCACAGTAAAAATTGTCGGGTATCTGATTATAATTATAATATTCTTCACATTTGTTAAAATAGATATCGGTGCTGCACTTGCAGCAGGTGGTTTCGCCGGCCTTGTCCTTGGTCTCGCCTCACAGGACGTATTATCAAACATATTTGGTGGCATAGCTGTAGTTGCATCCCATCCATTCAGGGTTGGTGATCGTGTTACAGTGTCTACATGGCAGTATGGTCTTGATGCACCTGCATATCCTCCAAAGTTTTATTCAAACGATTTTTTAATACCCGGATATACAGGCGTGATAACAGACATTTCTTTAATGTACACATCCATACTCACAGATGACAATGTCCCATTAAAAATACCCAACAGCATTATGATACAGGCGGCAGTTTTTATTCAGGGGAAGAATAATTCAAGGCTTGTTAGAACGAAATTTGAAATATCAAAGGATATAGACCCTGACATAATTATCCCAATTCTGCAAGATGGCATTAAGAATTTTAAGTTTATATTAAATGAACCAGAAATAAGAATTTATGAAACAACATTTACAACATATATAATAGTTATAGAGGCCATGTGCAGTGGAAATTTTGAGGAGCCACCAAGAAGTGAAATATTAAAATTTTGCATGAAAACAGTTAGATCAATAAAAACAAAGCAAAATTAAAATTTAAATATATCCGGTTTAATTCCGGGAACATCATTATTAAACATATATATACCGCCGCCATTTCTGCCATTAAATGCAGTAGTTATAAAAAGCGTTCGAAAATCATCACCACCAAATGTGCAGCATGAAACATTTTCCGCGTCAAGTTCTATTTCAAGTAAAATTTTTCCGGATTTATTTAATTTTAATACATGGGAACCGCCGAAAAATGCAACATATATATTATCCTCGGAGTCTATTGTCATGCCGTCTGGAACACCTGGTGAGGCACTAACATCTATGGATTGCCCCTCTGATATAATTTCTCCATTGATATTATCATAATTAAAAACCCTTATCTTTCTGGTCGGAGAATCTATATAATACATGGTGCTGCCATCCATGCTCCATGCCATTCCATTGGATATTGTAACATTTTCCAGTATATTTTCTGGTTCTTTTTCAAATTTGTAAAGTTTTCCTATAGGATTCTTCTCATTAATATCCATTGTCCCTGCGAATAATCTTCCCGAATGGTCACATTTTCCATCGTTAAATCTTACATTTTTTTGAAAATCCATCTTAAAAAGCGCATTTTTATATGCTTTTTCAGTGTTGTAAAAATTTATTGAATTTCTTGTGGAGTATATTATCCCATCATTATGTGGGGCTATAAAGGTAATTATCTCGTCCAGCTTAACAGACGAAAAGGTATTTTTATACATTGAATGAAGTGTGCCGCTGTTTATATCTATCCAGTACAGTGTATCATTAAAGAACATGGGAGATTCACCAAGGGAAGAATGTGGTGCACCCTCAATTTTTTTTGCATACATATTTTTAATATAAGATATAAGGTATTAAATATTATCCTGTTTAAAATCCAAAGATGTTAAATAAAAATTATGGATTTACATTTATGTGGCATAATGTCATAAAAGATACTGATCTTAAGGATGGATCCATTAAGGGCATAACCATCGATGGCAAGCCCCTGCTTATTATAAAGAAGGATAATCATGTATATGCCCTTGATTTATACTGCACACATGAAAATACCTCACTGGATGAGGGATTTATAGAGAACTGTTCCATAGTATGTCCAAACCATTTCGCCTCATTTGACATAAAGTCTGGAAGGGTAACCGCTGGACCCGAAGGGAGCGATGAAAAGATAAAAGACCTTGGGTTTTACCAAACAAAAATAGAGGATGGTATTATAATGGTGGACTTTTAATGAGGGCACTGGTATTTATAAAGCAGGTACCTGACGTAAATGAAATTAAATTTGATAGCAGCACAGGCAGGATTGTAAGACAGGGGGTTAAACTCCTGATGAATTCGTTTGATAAAAAGGCGGTGGAGGAAACAGTAAGAATCAAGGAGAAATATGGCTATGAAACAATAGTTGCATCCATGGGCCCTGAAAGTGCAATGGACGTAATAAAGGAAGCAATAAGAATGGGCATAGACCGTGGTATACTTATAAGCGATAGAAAATTTGGCGGATCAGACACATATGTAACATCCAAAATACTCTCAGCAGTTATAAATATAATAAAACCTGATATTGTACTGATGGGGAGATATTCCCTGGATGGTGAGACATCACAGGTTCCACCAGAAACAGCATACATGTCCGGATATAAATTCATATCATCGGTATCGGAAATTAAAATAGATGGGGATACCTGTATTGCGAAACGTGATGAGGATAACGGCATAAGAACTATAGAATTTAAACTTCCAGCCTTAATTTCTGTAAGTGAAAAAATAAACCGTGCGAGGCCCGTTCCAGATATAGATTTAAATTATCATATTGATATTTTTGACTCTAATAAAATAACAGGTATTTCTGGTTCGGACTCATTAACCGTTGTTTCAGGCACCTCCATGCTAAATGACTCCAGAAACTGCAGATTTATATCATTTGAAGAATTTACTGGCATTTTAAATCAAAAATTAAATGAAAATATGATTACAGAAAAAACAGAGAGCATTGATGATAACGAATCTGATAACATATTCCTTGGACTGGCAGTTGATGATCCGGCAACATCAATGCAGATTGCATCAAAAATTGCTGAATTATCCAATGGATCATACAGGATAGTTTTCATCGGCAATATTGATCCAGAAAAAATAGATGGACTTGCCTGCCATGAATATATATATCTTGGGAAACCATTGAACATAGATTTTGCAAATTTTGTTATTAATTATATAAAAACTAGCAATGTCAGGCATATACTGGCACCATCAAACCTAAATGGAAGGGATATATCATCATTTATAGCTGCATCCCTGGGACTAGGTTTAACTGCAGATTGCGTGGATATAAAACTTGAGGATTCAAAAATGATACAGTTTAAACCAGCATTTGGTGGTGGTATTATAGCCAGAATTGAATCAAAAAAAATTCCAGACTTTGCCACAGTAAGGCCCGGGATGTTTAAGGTAAGGTATGTAAATTATAACGCCAGGGTTATTATTTCAGGTATTGCCCATTCTGATGATATAAAGTATCTGGATTTCGAGCCTGTTGAAAATGGTTTTCCTGCATTTAATAAAAAAATTATTATTGGTGTGGGCCGTGGGGTGGCACGCGATAAAATAGATGATATAAAACAGATCGCCTCTAAAATCAATGCAGCAATAGGTGGAACCAGAAAGGTGGTGGACATGCATATAATACCCAGGCAGTTCCAGATTGGGTTAACCGGTGTATCAATATCGCCTGCATTATACATTGCCATTGGCATTTCCGGTGCAGATAATCATATAGTTGGAATAAGGTATGCTGGAACCATAATAGCTGTGAATAATAACCGGGACGCATCAATATTTAAGCATTCAGATTACGGTTTAGTTATGGATTCCACCGAATTCATAGACAGCCTGTTAAATAATTTAAATCACAACAAATTTTAATTTGTTAATAAGCGCTATTTAGTTGAATTGCAAACGTTTAAATAAATTTTTATTTATTCAATATTTTAAAATACTATTTAGTAAATATAGGATTATGAAATCTAATAATGGTATAGTTCTCAGGGTTGCTGAGGCTAATGCCACTGATCCGGGCATGGCAAGGGTCAGGCTTGACGAAATTTCCCGGCTTGACCTCAATGTCGAAATCGGTGATGTGGTTTCTATAGAAAAGGTCAGGGCTACTGTGGGCCGTGTTTTTAGGGCCAGGCCTGAGGATGAAAATAAGGGCATAGTAAGAATAGACAGTGTTATGAGGAACAACTGTGGTGCATCCATAGGTGATAAGGTTACAATTAAAAAGGTTGAGGTGGAGGAGGCAAAGAAGGTGGTTCTTGCACCAATCATTAGAAAAGATCAGAGGCTACGTTTTGGTGAGGGAATCGATGACTTTGTGCAAAAGGCGCTTATAAGGAGGCCTGTAATAGAGGGAGATAGCATCAGCGTCCCGGGACTCACGCTGGCAGGCCATACCGGACTTTTATTTAAGGTCATAAAAACAATACCCAGCAAGATACCGGTGGAAATCGGTGACATGACACAGGTTGAAATAAGGGAGGAACCTGCATCCGAGGTTCTCGAGGAGGTAACAAAGGTAAGCTATGAGGATATTGGTGGATTATCCGCACAGCTCGGAAAGATAAGGGAGATAATAGAATTACCCTTAAAGCATCCAGAACTTTTTGAGAGGCTTGGAATAACACCACCAAAGGGCGTGCTGCTTAACGGCCCTCCAGGAACAGGAAAAACGCTTATAGCAAAGGCGGTTGCCAATGAAAGCGGTGCAAATTTTTACTCCATCAACGGCCCAGAGATTATGTCGAAATATTACGGCCAGAGTGAGCAGAAGCTCAGGGAGATTTTCCAGAAGGCAGAGGAATCTGAGCCATCAATAATATTCATAGATGAAATAGATTCAATAGCCCCCAAGAGGGAGGATGTGCAGGGTGAGGTTGAAAGAAGGGTTGTTGCACAGTTACTGACACTTATGGATGGCTTAAAGGAACGTGGTCATGTAATAGTTATAGGTGCAACAAACAGGATTGATGCTGTTGATCCTGCACTAAGAAGGCCGGGAAGATTTGATCGTGAGATCACAATAGGTGTTCCTGATAAAAAGGGAAGGGAGGAAATATTAACAATACACACACGTGGAATGCCACTCGGAATGTCTGATGAGGAACGCAGCAAATTCATGGAGGAAATAGCAGACCTTACATATGGTTTTGTTGGGGCCGATCTGGCTGCGCTTACAAGGGAATCGGCAATGAATGCCCTGAGGCGTTATCTTCCAGAGATAGACCTTGATAAGCCAATACCCACAGAGGTTCTTGAAAAGATGGTTGTAACGAAGGAGGATTTCCTCGAGGCATTAAAGTCCATAGAACCCAGCAGTCTCAGGGAGGTAACCGTTGAGGTGCCAAATATTAAATGGGACGATATTGGTGGGCTGGAAAATGTAAAATCTGAATTAAGGGAGGCTGTTGAGCTTCCACTGTTAAATCCAGATGTATTCAAAAGGCTTGGAATCAGGGCACCCAAAGGATTCCTATTATATGGCCCGCCAGGAACAGGAAAAACATTACTTGCAAAGGCAGTTGCCAATGAAAGCAACGCAAACTTCATATCAGTCAAGGGCCCAGAGGTGCTGAGCAAGTGGGTTGGTGAAAGCGAGAAGGCTGTAAGGGAGATATTCAGAAAGGCCAAGCAGGTTTCACCCTCAATAATATTTATGGATGAAATAGACTCCATAGCACCAAGAAGGGGTGCATCAATGGATTCAGGCGTAACCGAAAGAATAGTGAACCAGCTATTAACATCGATGGATGGCATAGAGGTGCTCAACGGCGTCGTGGTCATAGCCGCCACAAACAGGCCTGATATAATAGACCCTGCACTGCTAAGGGCCGGCAGGTTTGATAAAATTATCTACATACCGCCGCCCGATGAGGAGGGAAGGTACAAAATACTGCAGGTACACACCAAAAAGATGCCACTTGCAAAGGATGTTGATCTTAAGGAGATAGCCAAAAAAACAGCAGGTTACGTTGGTTCAGATATAGAAAACCTTTGCAGGGAGGCTGGAATGATGGCATACCGTAACAATCCCAATGCAACTGAGGTAACGCAGGAGGATTTCATAAAGGCAATGAGTACAATAAGGCCATCTGTGGATGAAAGCGTCATAAAATTCTATGATAATCTTGCCGCCTCAATGGGAAAGGATATAACATCCAGAAAGAAGCCAACGCATGATATAGATTTATATCAATAATTTTTTTAATTATTTATATAAATATAAGAATCCATATCAACCTTATTATCGCTTGCATTTGCAAGCATTATCACATCATTTTTCCTGAAACCAATAACAGTTTTTCCATTCTTTTGCATTATCTCAAGAAATTCTTTAAATGTCATGTTCCTCTGGACGTCATTTATATCATCCTCCACCATTCTGCCTGATTTTAACATTTCATTGAATAACTCCGGCATGCCCGGGATATTTATGGATGAATAAATAAGCATTGAGGAAACATCGCCTTTTATGATTATGTCATCAATATAAGGTTCTGCATGCATTCTGCTGGATGGATTTAATATTTCAGCTATTATCCTTAATGCATTATTCAGCCTTCTGGCTATCATGGCCGAAAGTATGGTTTCAGCATCTATTGCCATGGAATCACGATCCTCGTTTTTTGAAAATATTAATATTATTGATGCTTTTTTAATCCCTGCCTTAATAAGGTCATTCTCATTCAAAAAATTACCCTTAATAAACGTATAATCATTTTTCTGCGGTATATCATCCTGATTAAGTATTACAATATCATAACCCGCTGCTGATATCTCATCAAGGACCTTTTTTGCCGTATCATTATAATTGCAAATAATTATATGCTTTTTTTCAACCGCCATTTTATCACCCAATCTTGCGGCAAGCCTAGAATCTATTAATATCGTTGTAACTGCCGCTGTAAAGTAGCCAAGGGAGCCAATACCAATTAACATTATGGCCATCCCATTTATTCTGCCATACTCCCCATAAACTGGTGTATCACCGTAACCAACTGTTGTTATTGTCTGCATGGTCCACCATAGACTTGTAAATAGATTATGTATTCCACTTGAGGCTATGTTATTTTCCAGATAATATTCAGAGAATACAGAGTATATAATCACGATAACAAGTAACATCCCTGCCTTAAAAATATGGTTTTTGCTGTATTTTTTCAGCCTTTTAAAAAAGAAATAAAATGGATACACATTCATTAAA
>NZ_LKBH01000031.1:0-6895 GCF_001402935.1 Acidiplasma cupricumulans
TATAAATTAATTTATTTAATGAAAATTTATTAAAAATAATTTTAAAATTACATTTTAATTTAAATATTTGGATACCTCTTCCGCGCTGTAAACATGGAACTTTTCCCCAACCTTTATTGAGGCTATTTCAGGTTCCTTCATGGAAGAATCGTCTGTAACTGCTGCCTTCAGGGCTGCTATACCCATTTTTATTGCCTCATCAAGAGACATATTATCCTTGTACTCCTTTTCTATATACTCTGTCACAGCATCCTTTCCGGCACCTATTGCAACCGACTTATACTCGTTTATTGTACCTGCAGGGTCGCAGTCAAATAATCTTGGTCCAATTGTATCGGTTCCCGCAAAAATAATTGACACACCATACGGCCTAACACCACCATACTGTGTATACTGCTGCATCTGGTCTGCAACCTTTTTTACAAGGTTCTCTATATTTGTTAATGATCCATAGGTAACCTTTTCCTGCTGGGCACCAATCCTTGCAAAATCTATAAGAACCCTTGCATCCGCAACAAGACCGGATGTCACTGTGGCAACATAATCATCAATCAACTGTATTTTTTCAAGTGAATTTTTTTCAACCAGCCTGCTTCTTATCTTTTTTTCTGAAAGCAGGACTACTCCATCCTTGAATTTAATACCCAGTGCTGTGGAACCTTTTTTTACTGCCTCTCTTGCATACTCTACCTGAAATAATCTCCCGTCTGGAGAAAATACTGTAATAGCCCTATCATAGGCCATCTGACCTTGCTGCATTTATTCACCTCTTCCTTAATTATTTTAATCAATTATAAGTTTTTCTTATATTTCCAGCGACACCATTATAATGATGCTTATTATATATTTCAATGATTTATTTAAATTTTGACTGAAAGAAATAAAACTTATTTAAAATCAAATATATTGAAAATAAAAAATAGTGGCTTTTAATAATCAATTCATGCATGTATCACCCTTCGATAATTTTATGCATATCAGACCTGAGGGCCATTTTCTGGAGGCTGTTAAGAGCTTTAAAAATGCAGGTGGGGCATCATTTAACCTTGTAAATTTCCCTGAGGGTACCTATGGCAAAAATCATTATATTGATTTGTATGAAAAAACTTTAAGGGTTGGAAAAAGTATAAGGAATCTTGGTATTAATATTATAATAACACTTGGTCCATATCCCGCAGATTATCTCCATTTCCAGCAAAAAGAACTGAATCCAGTGGATGAAATGAAGAACGGTATTGATATTGCTGTTAAATTGATAAATGATGGTAGGGCAGACGCGCTGGGTGAAATTGGGTACCCGCATTTTAACGTGGATAATTATATTTATGAGGATTCTGAAAAAATTATGATATATGCCATGGAGAAATGCAGGGATTATGATATACCATTAATAATGCACACCGAGGATATGGATCAGAATAAATATAAAAAACTGGAAAATTTGGCCAGAAAATATTATAGAACAGACAGGGTGTTAAAGCACCATGCAAACCCCCAGGATCTCTCCATTGATAATAGCATTCTAAAATCCCTTGTTGCCTCAAGACAGAATACAAGGGCTGGTGTTGAATCAAAAAAAGATTTCCTTTTAGAGTCGGATTACACAGATCAGATTGAAAAGCCAGATAAGGTTATACCTCCATACTCTGTGCCCAAAAGGGCAGAAATGATTAAAAATATTTATGATAATTATGAGGATATATTATTTAGAATTTTCAATGAAATACCATATAAATTCTATAAAAAAGATTTCTTTCTTGAATAATGCCATGAGAATTATATAAAATAAAAATCAGTAAATATTTTAATAGAATATAATTACACTAAGTGTTATGATTAATATAAGCAAATATGATAAAATACTTGAGGAATTAAAATCAAACCTCTTCTCTGAGAGAAAAATGAAAAAATTAAATAAAATCAATCCAAATTTTTATAAGGATATACATGAAATTCTTTTGGAGCTTGAGGATGAAAAAAACTCAGTTCTGGCGGATACAGACATTAAAAAATATATGGAGATAACGAAATTAATAGATGATTTAAAGAAAAATTTCAGGGCATTTTTCCAGGTTAGATTTGAGAAAATTGCAAGGTATTCCGTTTATGACATTACTGATGATATAACAGAAAACATGACACCGGAGGAAAAAAATATTATAAATGAAATATCATTAAAACTCAGAGATTATTATCGAGATTTTGCAGATGTAAAAAGGTTCAGGGAGTCAGAAACAGAGAAACCCGAGGAAGAAATTATTAATAAGGAGGAACCGGTACAAGGCATAAACAATATTGAAGAGGCCAAAAAAATTGAAAACCCGGTTGTTAATAAAAGCAATAAGGATGAATTGCTACTGGTTAGAATACTTGAAAATCTGCCCCCAATAGCCCAGCCTGATGGTGATTATTACCTGCATAAAAATGATATTTTATACCTGAACAAAACATTTGCGGAAATTCTGCATAAAAGGGGTGCGCTTTCATATATTAACATTGAAAAAAAGGAAACATTATAAATATTATTTAAATCATACCTTATGGAAAAAATATGTGATGTTGCTGGTTGTAATGAAAAGAGCTTTCAGACAGTTCCTGCAGACCTTGCCAGAAAGGTTTTTTCATTTAAGGAGGATAAAACAAAATACCATTTATGCAAGGCACATTATAAAGAGTACAAGAAAAATACTAAGAAGGAAAGGGAAACACAGAGAATGGACTGGTAATTTATATCATGGACGGAATATCTATAGTAATTACAACCCTGAACGAGGAAAAAAACATAGGGGCCCTGCTGGACTCACTTATAATTCAGGAAAGACCCTATGAAATAATTATTGTTGACTCTAATAGCATTGATTCCACAGCAGATATAATAAGAAGCTACGAAAAAAAAATTGAGAATATAAAATTAATAGAGGCCAGGTCCTCAAGAGGCGGTGGAAGAAATATAGGTGTTGAATCTGCAAGGTATGATTACGTATCATTTATAGATGCCGATGCCACAGCATCTCCAGACTGGATTAAAAATATTAGAAAGTATAAATATAAATACGATGTAATTGCAGGTGCCATAATCACTTCCGGAAATAAATGGTACCGTACTGAAAGGTTAAAAATTTATCATAACGGTATAGAGGTTACGCACCCATCAGCAAATTTAACCTATTCAAGGGATTTTTTTTTAGAGATGGGCGGTTTCGACCAGAGTTTTATTACTGCAGAGGATATTGACTTAAATATACGGGCGGTTGAATCGGGTGCAAGATGGGCATTCTGCAGGGAATGTATTGTTTATAATAAGGCCAGGGATACCCTTCTAGGATTTATAAATCAGGCGTACTGGAATGGTTATGGAAGGGCACAGCTTTCATTCAAACATAAAAATATAAGGGCGGAATATTTTAGTGAAATAAAAAATATTATTAACCCTATATATTTTTTAAGGAATCTGGCAGGTCTATCAGGTTATATTTATGGAAGGATAAAAATAAATGGAATTCAATACAGTGCCAGTGAATAATTAAGACTATTGTTTTTCAGCATTATCAACATCACGTGCAATTTCATCTATGTCCCTTCCACATATTTTTGATAGCTCATCATTAAGCATTTTTATTCTTTCGGCAGCTTCATAAAGTCCCTTTTCATGATAATTTTGAATTACCCTATCAAGGCTTATAATTCTGTCACCGACAACAAGATTATCTGCCTGTGCCACAATCTTTTCTTCAATAGTTTCAGGAATGTAATCCTTTTCTGGAATTCCCAGATTTTTAGCCTCTGCTGCGGTAATCCCGGCACCTGTGTGGTGTTCAACAATGTTAATAATTCTATCATCTATATTCTTATCCCTTAAAATCTGTGCACCAACAACTGCATGGTCGATACCATTAGTTTTTGTTCTGCCTATGTCATGAAGTAATGATCCTGCTGCAACAAGGCGTCTGTCTGCATTTGTATACCCTGATATGGCCATGGCAAGTTCATAAACCTTCTTTACGTGCCTTATTATCCTATCACTGGCGTTATTATCATACAGGATCTGAAGAGCCTCCTTTTCATCTGGTATATATTTTACCATTTTACCATGTTCCATTGGTACAATATTAAGCTTTCCATTGAAATTCTTGTGCAGTTCCTTACCGTTAAAATACCTGTCAAGGAAGATGGCAAGGGCCGATACCTCACTATGTGGCTGATTTGCTATGGCAATATTATAATCTGCAATTAAATATGCATCAATTGGTACTTTTTCTGCACCAACAAGAACTATCATATCCCTGTTTTTTGTTTTTTCCCTTATCTCCTCTATTTTGTCATCAACATTAATACCATACATTGATAGATTTAACCTAATCCCATTAAAATCTCTAAAATATTTTTTCCAGTTAACACCAGAATTTATTTTAAAATCCCCACCGAATCTTGAAACAACGTTGTTGATGTTTTCCTCAAGGAGTTCATCCTTTTCATCTATTACTATTCTATCTGCACCAAATGCCCTTGCAACCAGTGATACATGGGTTGTTATCCTTTTATCCCTGAATGGCCTGTGCCCTATCCTAAGTACTGTAATAGAACCGTGATGTTCTGATTCCATATATATCACACTCTATAAATATCCAATATAATTTCCATATCTGAATTCACATAAAACAGGCATAAATTAAATTCATTTTTAAACATTATTTTCCATTTCTATTCTGTATCCCTTTAGATATAAAACACTGGATCTGTTTATTATTCCCTTTAATAGTGTTTGTGATATGTTAAGATTTTCAGAGGCTGTTCCGATAAAGACCCCTCCATCAACCATCATTGCCTTGATTTTATTTTCATAATCCTCAAGCTCCTTCTCGGTTAATGTTGTTGCATATATTATATCAGCCAGATCTGGCATGGAACCTATCAAATTTATCTGTATATTGGTATAATATGTATGATACGCTTTTTCTGGACCCTTATCACCAGTTATCCATTGACTTTCCACCATTTTAATCTTATCAAGGTAAAGCAGTGCCTTTTTTCCCTCAACGCCATATTTTTCATCTATTTGAGGCATTGTAATCCATCCGGTGGATAAATCAAGTAAAAGTTTTCTCTTAACGTCGGTATCAGCTGCATGGAATATTGTTACCAGTTCCCCAACGTCATTCACAACCTTTATCCTATTTACCATTCTTTTGATATTACAGAAACAGATATAATAATTTCTAAAGTCACCAAATTTTATTAATATAAATTTGTCAATAAGTTAACTACAAAATATAATTAATTGAAATTAAAATTTTGTTGTATGGAATCTGGCATTATTACGGAACTATCTCCATCAGCGAAATTGATATATAAAATTCTTGAGGAAATTAAGGTTGCCAGATTGTGCCAGCTTATGGAACTAACAGGTCTTTCAAGAAGAACCATCCTTTATTCCGTCAAATCGCTTAATAAATATGGTCTGATAGATATCACAACATGCCTTTCCGACACAAGGCAGAGGTTTTACTGCCTTAGGATTAAATAAGGTGCAAAAAATGCACAAATAGCAACATTATTATCTTTTATTTAAATGCAGTAATGAGTTATTATGGATGCAAAACAAAAATTAAATGAGGTTAACAGAATAATGGCAGAAACCGGAAAGGATAATTCAAAATTCCAGAATGCCTTCTTTGGTTTTATGTCAGCAACAATGGATAACAGTGTACTGGATCAAAAAACAAAAGAATTTATTGCATTATCACTCGGCATGGCAGCAAGATGTGAATGGTGCATATCTTATCATGTTAACAATGCAATTAAGGCCGGTGCAACCAGGAAGGAGCTAATGGAAGTGGGATATATAACAACCTTAATGTATGGTTCACAGGCGCTTATGGAAATGAACAGCCTTGTGGATGCCATTAATGCGTTCCTTCCAGAATAAATTTCACTTTATTATTTTGATTGACCTATTTTTTAACGCTCTAATATTCTGCAATCATTATAATTTTGTAGTGTACTGAAATGAATTCTTACATGTATCTATTTTTTCAACATTTAATTTTATTGCTTATGCATATTAATATTATAATATTCGCAGCGGCATAATTTACCATTTTAATTATTTAAATATGATTCTCTTTTTTCCTCCTATGTAAAAAATTGTTAATTCCCTCTTTCGCTTCTTTCATTGTACTGTTATAAACTATTACATTTGTTGCAAAATCCAAGGCATTTTCTGTATTCATTTCTAGCTGTTTGTACAGTTCATTTTTTCCAAGTGCTATTACATTAAAATCAAACCTTGTTATTTCCTTTGCAAATTTTATTGTTTCCTTATATAAATCCTCATCTTTTGCAATTCTATTTACCAAACCATACATTAAAGCCTCTTCAGAACTTAAATAATTGGCGGTGAATAATAGCTCTGTGGCTTTTTTTAAAGGTATGTTTCTCGTTGTATAAACAGATGGGGTGCTGCAGAATAAACCCTCCTGTATACCTGGGGTTGCAAATTTTGCAGATTCAGAACATATTGCGAGATCACATGCCGCAACAAGCTGACATCCTGCAGCCGTTGCAATGCCCTGGACAGATGCAATAACTATTTGCGGTATTTTCCTTATTAACTTCATCATATTTCCACATACATTAAATAAGTCCATAACTTCTCCCGTATCGGCAAGTATTTCATTTAAATCGTGTCCAGAACTGAAAACAGGACCATTTGATCTTATTATTATAACTTTTATATTTTTATTCTTTGAAACATTATTTAATTCATTGTAAATCAAAATTAATACATTTTTTGATAAGGCATTCCTTTTTCCCTCATTTTCAATATTTATAATTTCTATATCATCTTCCATTTTAACCTCTATTTTTCCCTCTGTGGCTTCCATAATTATATAAA
>NZ_LKBH01000032.1:0-6666 GCF_001402935.1 Acidiplasma cupricumulans
AAAGATTTTAGATAACTATTAATATTATATGAATAAAAATTCGTTAAAAATATCATATTATATTAGAATCATAAATGTTTTTATGCAATTTTATTGTTTTATTGTTTATTTATAATCCCGGTTTTCAAAATGGCCCTCTGGAAATTTATTAGGTGCTTTAATTCACGGTCAGGCATAACAGCCATATATTCCTTTGAAAATTTAACCTCTGTATCCCATTCAGAATGAAAGCCAACAACAATAAATGTTATTTCCTTAATATTCTCATTTTTTGGTGGATCGGTATAATACCCTATCATTCCATTTGAATTAACCATTGAATAGCTTGAAAATGTTGCGATGTAAATCTTATCATTGGAACTGTATTCAACAGTTCTCTGAATTGACGAATTTTTAACCAGTATTGTGATTATTGATGGATCCAAAATTTTGATGCTCCCCCTTGGTAAATCTAACTCAAGATTCCCATAGCTATCTTTTACGGCCTTTTCAAAATTTTTTAAATTAGGAGACATGATACAATATGGCTTCTAAAATATAAATCTATTCTTATTTTATTAAAACAAAAATTGTTTTAGGCGTGGATTCACCTTCCATGAATTTTTTAAATAATAAATTTTTATTTATACCATGTATTGACATGTAAATACCTGCATTAATATTAATATAGTGCATAATGATTTAATTATGTATCAACATATAAAAATAATATACCCAATAATAGATTATAAAAGAGGTGTGTAGGTGCAAAAAAGAATTATTGTAACAGGGTCCAACAGGGGCATAGGTTTTGCAATTGCAGAGAGGCTGGCCATGGATAAATTTTCTGTCATAATGGTTGATTATGATGCCAATGTTATTGAGACAGCTGAAAATTTAAATAAAATCTATGGCAATGTAACAGGGATACAGTGTGATGTCTCAGATTATAAATCATGTGAGTCAGCATTAAGCAACATTGAAAAAAACATTTATGGAATAGTTAATAATGCAGGTATTAATAGGGACGTATTATTTAAAAACATGACATATGATCAGTGGGACAGTGTTATAAAAACTGATCTATACAGCGTTTACAATATTACCAAGCTGTTCATTGAAACAATGATTTCAAATAAGGAGGGGAGAATTGTAAATATATCATCGGCAAGCTGGCAGGGAAATATAGGACAGGCAAACTATGCTGCTGCCAAGGCCGGGATTATAGGCTTTACAAAGACCCTTGCCAGGGAGCTCGGCAGGTACAATATCACTGTCAATGCAGTTATACCGGGATTCATAAAGACACCAATGACAGACAAGCTTCCGGATAAAATTAGGGATAAATTTATTGAAAAAATATCGCTGGGAAGAATCGGCCTTCCAGAGGATGTCGCAAATGCGGTTGCCTTTTTGATGGATGATAGGAGCAGTTATATTAGTGGAACAATGATTGAGGTTGGGGGAGGTCTTGTACTATGAAAACAATGCTGGATTTCATAAAATATTATGACAATGACATATTTATTAAATATTTTGACTCATCAATTACATATGGTGATTTTTATAAATATGTAAATGGCATTGCAGCGCAGCTGGCATCTTATGGTGATGATGGAAGCATAATAGCCATGATATCAGAAAATATACCACAGTTTATTATGGTACAGCATGCATGCTGGAAGAATGGCATGATATTCACGCCACTAAGCCCACTTGATTCCTATGAAGAACTTTCAAGGAAAGTTAAATTTTTAAACCCGGCTGTTGTAATAATTAGTTCAGAATTCAGGGATTCTTTTGGTGCATTAAATGGTATTGTAGACGGAAAAATAATTTATACTGATCCTGAGACATTTGGGAAGATCCCTGAAGGCCTGAAAAATAAATTTATAAAATCTCAGGGAATTGAGGAGTTAAATTTAAGAAAAAAACCTTATTTTGATATATACAGGCCGGACCCCGAGGATACCGCCATGCTGGTATTTACATCCGGCACATCTGGCAAGCAGAAGGCTGCAGAAATAAGGCATAAAAATATATACTCAGCATCGTTCATATATAAAAACTGGTTTGATGTTGGTAAAAAGGATGTAAATCTTGGAATAGCCCCATTCTTCCACATAACCGGACTTATTTTTGGCATATCATTATCTGTCATAAGCCATTCAAAAATAGTCCTAAATTATAGATTCACGCCTGAACAGACGCTTAACGACATAATAAAAAATAAAACCACCATAACAATGTTTGTAGCCACCGCCTACAGGTCAATGCTTAATTCATGGTCAGGCATTGACGATATAAAAAATAAACTTTCATCAATGAGGGTTTGGTCCGCAGGTGGCATGCCCATGCCTGTAAAAACTGAGATAGAATGGAAGAAGATGACGGGAAAGTATATTTATATGGCATACGGGTTAACAGAGAGCACCTCACCACTGACATTATGGGATTACCCATATAATGGGGAATTAAAAATATATAAGGATATAGTAAGCTCTGGCAGGCCTGTTTATTACACAACAATAAAAAGGAGCAGGGGTGGTGAATTAATAGCAAGGGGACCACAGGTGGTTTCCGGATATTACCATAATGCTGAGGATACAAAATTAACATTTTCAAGAAATGGAATGAAAACAGGTGATATATGCCACATTGATTCAAATAACTGGGTTTATATAATAGACAGAAAGAAGGATTTAATTGATATATCAGGATATAAGGTATGGCCGGTTGAGATTGAAAATGCCATCAGATCAAGCCAGTTTGTGGAGGATGTCGTTGTTGTTCCGGAAAAGGATGAATATAAGGGTGAGGTACCTGTTGCCTATGTTAAATTAAAGGATAATATAAACCCATATGATGAAATTAAAAATGAAATAAATAATATATGCAGGGAAAAACTTGCCAAATTTAAAATACCAAAAAATATAGTTTTCATTAACCGCATGCCAGTAAATGCCTCTGGAAAAATTAAAAGGTCAGATATACATAAGATACTGGGTGATGCACAATGATTAAGGGATTTGCAGAGGCAGTATATAAAAAATATGATGGTACAGCTTATGACCTCATGAATGAGGCACTTGAGAAGGCACTCAACATGGCAGGAATTCAGCGCAGTGATATACAGGGATTTATAACAACCTTTCTGCCTGGTATTTTTGATGGTAATATTTTTCTGCATTTCTTTCCGGACCAGTTATGCGGCTACCTTGGAATAAATCCAAAATATATTGACTCGCTGGATTATGGCGGACCATCGGTTCTGGCTGGATTGTACCGTGCTGAAAAACTTATAAAATACGAGGGACTTGATAATATTCTTCTTCTATTTGGTGGCAAGGGTTCACTGGTAAGACAGACCAGAGAAACTGTGGATTCATATGAAAATCTGTATGACGGTGTTACAAACACACCATATAAACAGTTATTATCAGGCTACTCGTATAAAAATCCGCTGTCAGATTATGCACTTGTTGCACAGAGGCATAAAAAAATTTATGGAACTGCTGATGAGGACCGTGCCAGACTTATGGTAAAGCAGAGAAAAAATGGTAACGATTCGGGATATTCCATGTTTACCGGTGATATTTCCGTTGATGACGTTCTTTCATCACCAGTTATCTCATCACCACTGCACCTTTTGGAAATAGTATATCCTGTTGATGGATTTCATGCATTCATTGTTTCCAAATCCCCGGGAAAATTAAGACCTGTTAAAATAAAAAAATATGGTGAGGCTCACTGGTCAAAATTACCACCAGAGCTGGAAGAAATTATGATAACGCCTGCATCAGAAAGTTCACGTAATTTTAGGGATGAGATTAAACACTGCGATGCCTATGAGCTCTATGATTCCTTTAGCATTACTGTTATACTCCAGCTTGAGGATACAGGAATAATAAAAAAAGGTGAATTTGGCAAATTTATAGAAAAAACAGATATATCAAGCTCAGGTGATATGCCGCTTAATACAGGTGGAGGCAGTATTAACAGGGGCCAGCCTGCATATATGAGTGGTAGTGTTTTATTATATGAAAGTCTTTTACAGTTAAATGGAATGGCTAAAAATCAGGTTAGGGACATAAACAGTGTTTTTATTAATGGAATTGGTGGATGGTCAAGGAACCATTCCGTTTCAATGATTCTGGGTGATTAAAAATGAATGAAATGGAAATATACAGTATTTATAAGGACTATTTTGCGAACTCCATGCTACCATACATTAAATGCAAAAACTGTGATTATTCTTTTTATTATCCGAGAAATAGGTGTCCGCAGTGCGGATCAGACAAAATAGAGATTAAAAAATCTTCCGGCACTGGTGAGATATATTCCTATACTGTTTTTAACAACAGTATATGGGCAATAGTTTCATTTCCAGAAGGTTTTAGGCTTTATATGAACATTGATTCAGCTGGAGAACCAGACGTTGGGAAAAAAATTAAAATTAAATTTATAGATGGAAGACCCTATGGGAGCTGTTAGATTATGATTTCTATGAAATATATTAACACCTTTTGATGCTCTAAAGCTCCCAATACTTATTCTTTTTCCGTAGTAATTATTATGCATCTAAATGCTTTCATTCTTTATTATGACAGTAAAACATGCATAATAAGATATATATAGCATTTTTTAATAAGCTATTTAGTTTGAAGTGAACAAGATGAATTCTTACAGCTTAATTAGAGATGAATGGAAATCGCTTAAAAAATCAGATATATACTTAATGCACAAGCAAAGAATGATATCATGGAGAAAGGGAAATTCAGTTGAAAGGCTCGAATACCCAACAAGGATAGACCGTGCAAGATCTGCAGGATACAAGGCAAAGGAAGGATATATAATAGTCAGATCAAGGGTTAGAAGGGGCGGACAGAATAAACCCAAAATTATGGGAGGCAGAAGGCCAAGAAGGCTTGCATATACAAAAATGACACTTAAAAAAAGCATCCAGCTTATAGCCGAGGAGAGGGCTGCAGATAAATACCCCAACATGGAGGTATTAAACTCATATTATGTTGGAGAGGACGGCCTTTATAAGTACTATGAGGTAATACTTGTGGACAGGACAAACCCCAATATATATAACGATAGGCATATATCATGGATATCAGAACCACAGAATAAGGGCAGGGTTTACCGCGGATTAACATCAGCAGGATATAAAAACCGTGGCCTCGGACACGGAAGGCTTAACAGCTCAAAAAGCAGACCCTCCATAAGAGCTAATGGAAGGTTAAGGAGATAATAACAAAAATCTCCTTTAATTTGTTATGCCATGGTGGCCCAGTGGTACGGCGCCAGCCTTGAGAGCTGGTTCCCTTGTGGATCGGGAGTTCGAATCTCTCCCATGGCGCTATTATTTTTTATTTTTATTAATTATACCATTAAATTGCCTTGATAAAAAATGTTAGATGCATGGTAATTATAAAATTTAAAAGCCTTTTATTATTATAAGTGCTTATTATTGTAATTCTGTTTTATAAAATCAGTTTGATTATTTTTTATGCTATAGTTTTAAATTAGAAAAATATAATATAATTTATTTTAAATGTTTAAGATGAGGATTTTTGACTTTGTATATTAAAACGTTTAATAAATATTAATGTAATGACAACAGCGTAAGTCCATGCAATAATAAGTATTACCATTGCTATTATTCCAGTGTAAAAAGTTATGTTATACGGATAAATATAATTATTAGACTTAAAAATGAAACTCAGTTTAAGTGAGGATATAGAAAAAACTGCCAACGGAAATGTGTATGCCCATATTGATATACCAGGCTTTGCATGAAAAACCTTCTTTATGCTAACAAGCATGGCCACAATAAAATTCCAGAGTTCAAATGACCATAATGATACTGAGGCGAATAATGCTACAGTTAATGGAATGTTGAAAATACCTGGAAGCTGTGAAAGTGTAATTATATTTATTACCAGAATGCTGGAAACTCCCACAGGCAAAACAAGCACTGGTGAGGATTCACTTGACTTTATATCCCTTATGTGGGAGGTAAACGCCATAATTCCTATAAAAAGAAATAGAAAAAGTGCTATTCCAAATCCCATCAGGATCATAAAATAAACCAGATCTGCATTTATTCCACCAAGTGGAATGATCCTTTTTCCCAAGAAAACTGTGGAAGATAAGGCAACAGGTGGTATTAATTCTGCATATGTTAATTCCCCCTTTTCTATATTCTTTGTATACATTTTATATCCAAGATAAAAACTTAGAAGCAAAATAGCAATGAAATCAAAAATATAATTATAATATGATAAATACCTTA
This sequence comes from Acidiplasma cupricumulans, assembly GCF_001402935.1. NCBI lineage: Archaea > Methanobacteriati > Thermoplasmatota > Thermoplasmata > Thermoplasmatales > Ferroplasmaceae > Acidiplasma > Acidiplasma cupricumulans. Next base: position 6,284 of record NZ_LKBH01000032.1, read on the forward strand.
AGGATATAATTTTTGACGGATAATATGAAATGTATGATACATTCATTATCATCATGGATAATGGAACAACGGTTGAAAAGCTAATTCTGTTAAGATTATTCCAGTCCTCCAGAATAACATTTGGAAATACAAATGTCCTTGCAGTCCATAATGCAAATAAAATCAAAAAAAGAACCATGCCCAAAAAGAGAAAAAATATGCCAGTGTTATAAAGGGCATTGGAATGGAAAAAATCAGCCATTCTGTTTAAAAGCACTGATACGGCCAGGGTACCAAGGGCTATTGCAAACCATTCTGATCCGGTGATATATAATGTTTTTTTAAATGTCATATAATGGATTAGTACAATCTTCTATATATAATTGACTGAATGGTCAATTAAA
>NZ_LKBH01000033.1:0-6370 GCF_001402935.1 Acidiplasma cupricumulans
ACGCTCTTCCGATCTATATATTTAGAAAAAAATTAAGGAATAAATATTAAATATTGATAAATAAGATTATGAGACTTGTAGTAGGAACAAATTTTGACGATAATTTAATAGAAGGTGCATCCAAATATCCTGTAACACACATGTTTGGAAGTTTTAAAAAAACAATAACAGGCCATGGCAGGGCAGCATTTCTGCTTCCAGATATCTCGGATGAGGGATTTAAAAATCATATAGAACTCATGCATGATCATAAAATTAAATTTTTATATGTAATGAATAGTGCAACCCTAAATACCGGTGAGTATTCAGGAGAATACAATAAAAAGTTGAATATTGAAATTGACAGGCTTGTTAATATGAATGTTGATGGATTTATAGTTGCACTTCCATTTCTTATTAAAAAAATAAAAAGGGATTATCCAGATATGAATGTTTCAGTATCATCATTTGCACGTGTATCATCAATGAGGGAAATTGAAGAATACGCGGGTCTGGGTGTAAATACAATAATACTTCATGAGGATACCACACGCGATTTTAAATTTTTGGAGGCAGCACATGAATTTGCAATGAAAAATAATATAGATCTTGAACTTATTACAGATAATTCATGCCTTTTTGGCTGTCCGTACAGGAGAACCCATGATATTGTATCTTCTGAATCAACAGTTACAGGGCAGAATAGCTTCTGGTTTGAGTATCCAATTATGTTTTGTTCCACAGATGTGCTTAACGATCCAAGGAATATAATAAAGATGCGCTGGATAAGGCCTGAGGATACATACGAATATGAAAAAATAGGCATTGATAGATTTAAAATTGCCTCAAGGACAAAAAGGACAGATTGGATATTGAGATCAATAAAAGCATATTCTGAAAGAAATTATGATGGAAATCTTTTGAACCTTTTAAGTTTTCCCCAGGGAAATGCAATGCCAAGGGTGATGGAAAAAATAAATGGTCCGGATAATTACAGGATATTAAGAGATGTAAGGATAGATAACAAAAAATTTCCAAAATCATGGATTAACTTCTTTAAATATAATGACTGTAATTCAATGGACTGTAATGTATGCAAATACTGTGATAAAATTGCAGATGCAACAATGGAAATAGCAGGGAAAAGCATAAAAAATTATGGCATTAAAAGATTTGATGTACCGATAGAGTTAATACCAAGGTTTGGTCACAATGAAACTGACTGAAAATTTACACATACTTGAAATACTGGAGCCTAATTTTTTTGGCACTGTACTTAACCACAATGTGGTTTTCATTGAAAATGCCTATAAAAACGGTCTGGTCATGGTTGATACAAGTCTTCCGGGAAATATGGATTTAATTTCCAGTTTTTTGAAAAAAATACACTACAGTATAAACGATATTGCATATATTATTGTAAGCCATTACCACCCTGACCATAGCGGAAATGTAAATGCAATAAAAAATATATCAGGAGCCAAGGTGATAGCACATGAAAACGAGGAGGAAGCACTCAACAATTATATGATTTTTAAATTAAAATACAGGGATGTTAAATCAGTATTAAATACAAATAAAAAAGAATTCTATGATACTGTAAGGCGCATAAATAATATAAAGCTTGATCCCATTAAAATTGATATTAAAATTGGCAGGGAGCAGAATCTCGGGAAATTAAAAATTATAAATTCTCATGGGCATACGAGAGGGCATATATCAGTTCTTTACAATGATATATTAATTGCAGGTGATGCAATTAATAATACCATGCATCCAATGCCTCCCTTTAGATTTTTTTGTTATAATTATGACGAGGCGGTGACATCTTACCACAAACTTATAAGGTTAAAAAGCAGAATTATAGTGCCATTCCATGGAGAGATATTTAAAAGGGAGGATGTAAATAATATATATTAAAAATTTTACATATGAATATTCTTACATAATTAATATATATTAAATATGCATTATAATGCATGAAGGTAATTATTGTATCTGATATCCATGGAAACTATGAGGCACTGAAGGCACTTGATAAACTTGAGAACTATGATAAAATGATCTTTCTTGGGGATGCAGTGGATTATGGCCCGCAGCCTGCAGAGGTTATTGATTTTCTAAGGTCTGAATCTGATATTAATATTATGGGAAATCACGATTATGCCGTTGCATATAATACATCATGCAACTGTTCTGCAGATATGCTTCAACTGAGTGAATTAACCCGCAGGGAAATATCACTGAAGCTTCTTTCTGAAAATGACATTAATTTTATAAAAACATTTAAAAATAATTATGATTTTCAAATAGATAACCTTAATTTATATTTAACCCATGGTTCACCATACAATAATTTAAACGGTTATGTATTTGCATCTGAGGCTGAAAAAATATTTAGGGATAAGGAATTTTTTAACAAATATGATTATATTGTGCTTGGCCACACACATTTTATGATGTTTTACAGGAACAAGATCATAAATCCCGGCAGTCTTGGACAGCCACGTGACGGTATATTAAAACCAATGTATGCGGTTCTGGATACCAGTGATAATTCTATAAATTTTAGGCGTATTAGCAGTTATAATTCTGCAAAAATAATAAACCTTCTTGATGGGTATCTTAATAATTTTACAGAAGAATTGAACAGGTTAAAAAAGTTTTATCAATAAATACTTTACTTATAATTATATTTATAAATATGCAATATATTTACCTCAATGGATTACAGGGGAAAGGCCGTTCTCATACACAGTGCAAGGGCAGTATATGCAGTTAACTGGATGGATATAGCACCCGCACTAATTTATATAAAATCATATATGAACCTAACCTCCGTGCAGCTTGGACTGGTGGTAACCTCTTTTTATATTGGTATTTCTATATTTCAGCTTCTGGGTGGTTACCTTTCCTCATTTATTGGTGATAAACAAACATCATTAATTGGACTTCTCTTTGTTGGCATATTTGCGATAACCTCAGGTTTATCAACAAACTTTTTAGAAATATCGATTTCAAGATTTCTGGCAGGGATGTCTGCCGCATTATTCTTCTCACCGGCATTGAGCCTGCTGGCATCCATAGTTCCATCCGAGAAATATTCATTTCATATTGGTGTGTATAATGGCGCATTTAATATAGGCGCAGGCACAGGTGTTATTGGCTGGGCCATTCTTGATATTTATATTGGATACAGATATGCATTCTTAATAGCAGGTATAATAACGGTAATGCTCTTTTTGGTGCTCTATATATTATTTAAAAATATACCAAACATTAAAACTGAGAGGTCCAATATTAAAAAAAGTCTGTTGCAGGTTTTTTCATCAAAAATGATTATATTCATAGCATTTATAGGCATTGGAAGCATGATTTCAGAAACAATAATGGGCCAGTTTTTTGTTTATTATCTGGAATCACTGAGTTTTTCACATATAACGGCAAGCACGCTGGCATCAATATATCTATTAATAGGATTTTTCGGGGGTGTTCTTGGTGGTTATCATTTTTCAAGAACAGATCATAAAATTCGCGTTTTTCTTCTCCTTAACATACTTATTGCAGCACTTCTTGCAATTACGGCCTTTATCTTTAATTATATTGAAATCCTTATTGTTGTTATTGCCATGGGCATGTCAACAGTATACGGCATTTCTGTTACATACACCTTTGTAAGGTATATGGCCAGAAGGGACCTTATATCATTATCATTATCATTCGTAAATTTTGTGCAGCTTCTTGTTGCGGCAGTCATACCTGTAATTTTCACAATAGTCTATACAGCATACAATTATAAATTAGCATGGATTGCTATGGCAATTTTATCCGTTTTATTTATTCCATTAATACTCACAATTAATAAAAAACTTGAAGAGATAATTAAAATAAAAACCAGCGTTTAAATTATAATGGTTCTCCTAGCAATCCCTTATTTTTCAATATATTTATTATGCCTCCAGCATCAATTATTTCCATTAAGAATTCTGGCAGCGGCCTGAATTTAACAATTTTACCGTTGGATATATTCTCTATGTAATTGCCATTAAAGTTGATTCTCAGGGTATCACCCTCATCGGCCATGCCTGTAATTCCGGGAACCTCGAGGGAAATTAATCCTGAGTTTACGGAATTCCTCATAAAAAGTCCGTTAATAGATTCTGCCAGAACGCAGGCAATGCCAAGATTTTTTAAATTATCAGCAGCAGGTCTGCTTGAACCTGTTCCAAAATTTTTGCCTGCCGCTATGATATCCCCCTTATTTACCATCCTAGCCCATCCAGGCCTGTTTGCATGCATGGCGTAAAAAGGCTTATCATTTTCCGGGAGTGTGTAACATATCTGTGGATACATTAAATCCGTATTAATATTGTCCTCGAACTTCCATACCCTTCCTGTTATATTATTCATTTTCATCACCAGTTATATAACCGTTAACTGCGGAAAGTGCCACGGTCCTGGCCGATCCAAGATATATCCTGGATTTTGGTGACCCCATCCTTCCCTTAAAATTTCTGGTTGTTGAGCTTATAACAACGTCCCCATCAGAGGAAACGCCCATATGGCCTCCAAGGCATGCCCCACAGGTTGGATTTGTTACCATGCCACCGGCCTTTATTATATTGTCTATATAACCAAGTCTTATGGCCTCTTCATAAACTTTCATGGAAGCGGGTGTTACTATTAATCTGACATTTTTATTTATTTTTTTATTTTTTAAAACCTCAGATACATCCCTAAGATCAGATAACCTGCCATTTGCGCAGGAACCAACCACCGCAAGATTTATTTCCACCTTACCAAGCTCTGTTACAGGCCTAACATTGTTTATTATCTTATCAGGTAAGGCAACCATGGGTTCAACATTATCAAGATCTATTTCATATGTTTTATAATATTCAGCATCATTATCTGGATATACCGGGTTATAATTTTTAATGCCAATCCCTTCCAAATACTCTTTAAGAATATCGTCAAAAGGAAACACCGCAAATTCAGCACTTAATTCCGCACACATTGTTGATATCGATGACCTTTCATCCATATTTAACGTTTTAATTCCAGTACCGGAAAATTCAATGTTCATATTTGGAATATCGCCTATTATCTCTGCCATTTTAAAGAAAACATCCTTTGCAGAAGCTCCCTTTTTTAATCCGTTTATAAATCTAACATTTACAGTTTCACCTGCTATAAACCACGTTTTGCCTGTTGCAATAATACCCATCATTTCCGGTGTCCCCAGACCCCTTCCAATGGCATTAAAAGCTCCAGTTGCAACTGTGTGCGAATCTGTATTTGCTATTATTGAACCTGGTAGAATCCATCCAGATTCTCCAGAAAAAACATGTGAAATGCCTCCCCTGCCAACATCGTAAAAATCCTTTAAGCCCCAAATTTTTGCAAGTTTTCTTAATTTATTCACCCTGTTTGCTATCTCTATATTTGGGGGTGGAACAAAATGGTCAAATATTATTGCTATTTTATCCGGGTCGAATGGTTTAATAGGTGGGTTATTTACAAATTCAGGGTGCAGGGCTGCCATATCCACAATAATTGCCCTATCAACACTTACAGTAACTATATCACCGGGAGAGACTGATTTTAAATTATCCACAGAATGACTTTTCAGGATTTTTTCTATTATGTTCATTGACCATACATAATTTTGTATTATAAAATTATTACTATTTTAGTACAATTAGTACGAATTTAGCATAATAAACTTTATACTGTAATGTATTGATATATAAATTTATTTATTATTTTTTAAGTTGTGTTGTCCCATTATTATTTCCTTTATATACTTTATAAACTTATAAGTTTTCATTTTACAACCATTTTGGATTTATATGCCATTACAGGTGTAACAATATTATCACCATCTGACAATGAATCATGCATCTCTCATAATTATAATGGTATACAAGCCCTTACAATGTACTAAAATATGGCCTTAATGATTTAATTGTATAATTTAATCTCTCTAATTTACCATTGGTTTCAGGATGATTTACCCTTGCCAGTATATGCTTTATATTATTATCATCCAAATATTGTTGAAACTTATTTTTATCTCCTATTATTCCATTCTTTCCATTTGAGAAGAATTGTGTACCATGGTCTGTTATTATTTCCCTTGGTTTACCATATAGTTCTATTGATTTTATTAATGTATTTATTGTATTATCTATTGTTTCCTCACTGTATACACCTAAACCCACAATGAATCTCGATGCATCATCCCCGATTATTATTAATCTCTCATTTTTATTATATTCATTCTATATGCCATAGTGAATTGCTGTTAGACCTTTCATACTTTACATACTTTCTCTGTTTTTTCTTGTTTTTATCCTCATTAACCATATTTAATGATAATAATATTTTA
>NZ_LKBH01000034.1:0-5894 GCF_001402935.1 Acidiplasma cupricumulans
TAATAATTATATAATGGATTTACAAAAAATTATTGTGCAGGTACCAATTAATTATGTGATAATATCGATGTCGGACAGATTAGGAGAGTGGTATGTGCCAAAATTTGGCCCCATTCGTATAAGGGCCTTAATAGGATTAACATTTTACCCATATACATTAATGGTTGGGTCCCTTGTATTCCTTGGCAGTCTATTTTCCAAAAATATTCACATAATGAGGTCCTTTTATCTTTTTATAACATTTTTAATCTGTCTCGGTGTTTCTGCACACTGCTTTGACTCCTCCGCTAAACACTCACCAGGTCCATGGTCAGATTATTTTTCAAGAAAATTTATGATAATTATCGGGTTTACATCACTGTTCGCAGGTCTTTCATTTTCCTTTTATTTCGCCTTATTTATTGTTCACTCATTAATAGTGGCTGGCGCCATTGAAATATTCTTTCTATTTTCATATAACCTTGAACTTTTTAATGGGTTTTTTCATAATAATATATTTCTTGCATTTTCAACAGGTTCCATGCCCATTGTATCAGGATACCTAATTCAAGGTGGGACCAATATTATAATGATAATTTTAATGCTTGCACTTGGTTACTCTCTACTTCAGGTACAGATACAGGCCTCCAGACCATATAGATCATTAATCAGGGGAGAATTTATTGATCCTGTAATGCTTGCCAAATATTATGAAAATATATTGAAATCTGTTGTTATTTTTTCTTTACTGTTTGGGCTGCTCATAGCAATATCCGTCACCGGATTTTAAGGCCATGCAGCATTATTAAATTATTCCATAATACATGGTTATTTTCAGCCTCACTGGAATTCAGAGCTTTTATGATATTTTATTTGTTCACATTTATGATGGAAGAACCTTCGAATCCATGTTAGTTCCAACAAATTTTAATGTTTACTGGTTATTATTTTAACATTAATTTAATAAGAATATTTATATAATTCAATGCCATAATAATTCATGGATGACATAGAAACTGGTAATATGAATGATGTAAATGATGTTATTATAGTTACATCTGATTATGTTCCCGGATATAAGATTACAAAGGTTCTCGAAACAACATGGGGGTTAACGGTCAGAAGCAGGGGACTTGGCGGTAACATAATGGCAAGCCTCAGGTCACTTGGCGGCGGTGAAATAAAGGAGTATGTAAAATTGCTTAACGATGCAAGGGAAACGGCATTTAACAGATTAAAGGAATCCGCCAAAAACCTTGGCGCGAATGCCGTAATAAACATGAGATTTGACACATCGGATATGGCACAAATGATGACTGAAATAGTTGCATATGGCACAGCAGTCATTGTTGAAAAAGTTTCATCATCAGAAAATGTGAGTTTATCATAGTGCTATTTTTTGAGCTTAATTTGGGCATCCTAATTTTTTATTTATTAAATCCTGTTTTATAATAAATGTCATTTTATTTAATGTCAGGAGGGTATTTTTCAACGGTATTGACTTGCGGTAAAACATAAACCAGAAAAAAATATTCATTTAACCTCCATGTGTTTATAAACATAAAGTCCAATTATAAACATTGAAATGGCGTAAATTACCATTGAGATTATTGCCTGATCAAAATTTAAAAGGTTATAATTCTCCTGGACTATTTGAATAAAGGTTGCATATGTAAAATATTTTGTAGATCCAATGGCTTTTGTTACTGCATTGGCATCCACATACAATAGTGCATTGACATTCATGGAATTGATCTGTAAAATTCCGTCAATGACAGGCATGGCAATAAAAAACAGGAAAAATGAGCCAACAAGAACAAAACGATCCATCCTTATAAGGCTGCTGAGTAGAAATATAATTGACATTGCACTTAAAATTATAAGCATGGATACAAAATAGCCTTTAATAAGTGTGACGGGTACAGTTTTAAAGTTAAAATAGGATTCTGCAGCCAAAAATAAAAAGAAGGATAATACAGCCATGGCTGCCAGGGTTGTTGCGGCCAGATACCTTCCAATAAAGATGCTGCTTCTTTTTACAGGCAACGAAAGTATATACTGCCCGGAATTTGTTGTAAAATCATTGGAAATGGCAAAACTGCCCATGAATGTGGCTGTCCAGCAAACAAAGAAATATGCAAAACCTGCAAACGTTGCAGAGAATGCTGTGCCATTTGGCCATAGTGCCTTTAAATTACTAATTTGAGATATTCTATATGCTATAAAGGCCAGAATTGCCGCATCAACAATAACCATCTCAAGCATAATTCTTGATCTTGAGGCAAAATGCATGTAATCCTTATAGAAAATTTTCATGTGAGAAAATTCAGATTTCATTTTAAACCACCACCAGCATATTTAAAAAATGCATTTTCAAGCTCCTCAGGCCCAATTCTGTTCCCACCCATCATATTTATAATCTTGGCTGTTTCATTATTTGCAATTACCCTGCCATTATTAATTATAATAATTCTATCGCACGTTTCACTTACCTCATACATGAGATGTGAACTCATAAATATGAGGCTTGTTTTTTTAATCTCATTTAAAATATTCCTTAACTCCCTGGATTCAATGGGGTCAAGCCCATCAGACGGTTCATCCAGAAGTATTATCTCTGGGTTTCCCATTAATGCAGCCAGTATCATTACCTTTCTTTTATTCCCCTTTGAGAGTTTCCCAATTCTAATGTCCATATTGTCTAAATGAAATCTTTTAGAAAATACATCCATATATTCTCTGATATCTGATTTATCTAATTCCTTAATAGAACCCACAATGTATAAAAATTCCTTAATACTGTAATATTTATATGGCTCAGGATCAGATATGAGTGCTGAAATATTTTTTAGGGCCCTTACCGGGTTTTCATGCACATTTATGCCATTAATAAAAACAGATCCTGATGTTGGATGGATTAAATTTACAAATAATTTCATTGTAGTGGTTTTGCCGGCACCATTTGTACCAAGATATCCAACCATACCAGGCCCCCTGATTTCCATATCATGCAATTGCAGGGTAAACCCTTTACTCATAACCTTTGTTAGGTTGATAGTTTTTATTTTCATAAACATATATATTTTCTGGGCCTATGAAACTATTGCTGGGTTCAAACTTTGAACCCATGTTAATATTTATACACACATAAGGTATAATGTTTTAAAAACTCCATGTAATCAGGTGAGATATTGTCCAATGAAAAAATTAATGATATAATTACACAAAATATCAATTCAGCGAAGACCAGAATAGTGAGCTTTGAGAAATATATGATTGGGAGATCGTGGGGACTCTTTTTTGTATATTTTTCAGCCGTTATATTCCTCTATGCCTTTTTTGAATCACTGATTTCATATATTATAATGCCTGCATATGCAGGCCCAATAAATTTTCTTGTGGACACTGCATCTCTTATCATGGCATTGCTGTACTGGTTCCACATTTTTGGGGAAACACAAAGGCTGCTGGACTTAAAATATAATAGAAATGATGGAATTAAAAAAAGCTTCTGGAAAAATATAACAGTAATTTTCATATTTATTTACATTTTCTCAAATGTTTTATTCTCCTATATTCCGGTAAAATATGGTAATATTATTGAACTTATTATTCAATGTATTATATTTGTTATAATAGATTTTATTATGATAAGGTCCATTAAATACACATTATCAGAAATTCCGGCCATGGTATATGCGGTTTTTATTTCATTCATCCTTATTGCAGTAATACCATTAATTATTAATTTTACCGGAATTTCAATGGTATTTAATGTCTATTTATTTTATTATACCTCCTATGCCATCATTGTATTAATCTGGCTGTCCGCAGGTATAGGCATGCTATACAGCGCACCCGATTATCTGGGGGTTGTCAATGGACAATAATATTCAGAAGGAGTTAACAGACCTATTAAGGCAGATATCTGTTGAAATCAGCAATACACCAATGGATTCATCATCAAGGTTAATAATTATAATGGCACTGGCTGTAAGCAAGAGAATGAAGCTTTCTGACCTAATGAAGGTCACCGGCTGTGGAAAGGGAAGCATTGAAAATCATATTTCAAAGCTGGAGTCTTATGGCTTCATTAAAACTGAAAAGATATCTTTTTTTAAATCTCCAAGGGTATATGCAGAACTGACAGACAGCGGTAAAAAATTTTATGAAAATTATTTGCAGTTAGTTGGAAAATTCCTAAAAGACTCTGAAAGTAAGGAAGACCATACTTAATTTCATTCTCCCATAGTTGGGTGCAGTTAATAATAATCCATACATTTAAGCATTCCCTGAAAGGCTTTATTACGGTTATTTTTCTGGAATTATACAATTAAATTGAAAATGATAAAAATAGTGTTCAATGCATAATATTTTACTTATGCATCATTCTATTTAAGTTAACATTAGCCAAATGGAATATAGGAAAAATAATTTAGAATCCATGCAAAATAAAAAATTATCATTAAGGAAACCATAAAGACGAAGGAGTAACTTTATGAAAAATGGAAAAAAATAATAACATATCCTACCATAAAATGTTTTATATATTTAGTTGTAATCAAATTATGATAATTATGTTACAACATTTTATTAATAGAAAATATGAGTTAAAATTTCTCAATGATAAATATAATGAAAATAAAAAAGAGCTCATAATTATTTACGGCAGGAGAAGAATAGGTAAAACAATGCTGATCAAAAAATTTGTTGAGAATAAAAAATACATATATCATTTATGCACCCTGGATAGTATGGATGAAAATTTAAACTCATTAAAAAATAAGTTTGCAGAAATTACAGGAAAGGATTATTTTAATGATTTAAAATCAAATTTTTATGAACTGTTTAAGTATTTTATAAATGAAATAAAATCAGATAAGGTAATAATTGTTCTTGATGAATTTCCAAATTTAATAGAGTTAAATCATGGTATTGTGTCAATAATGCAGAAAATATTTGATGAATTAATGGACAACACAATGCTGTATATTATATTATCAGGTTCAAGCATAGGCATGATGGAGGATGAATTATTAAGCTATAAATCGCCATTATATGGAAGGAGAACAGGCAGCATAGAACTTACAGGTTTTAATATAAGAAATATAAAATACTTTTATAATTCCAATATGGAGGATTTAATAAAAATAAATGCTGTATTTGGAAGTATACCATTTTATCTTTCCCTAATAGATAGGGACAAAAGCGTTGAGGAAAATATAAAAAATAAGATATTAAAAAAGGGTGAGATATTATACGAGGAGCCGAAAATATTATTAAAGGAGGAATTTAGGGAGCCAAGGATATATGAATTAATTTTAAGGTATATTTCCATGGGACATAATACATATGGTGAAATCGTTAATGCAACGCATCTTGATAAGGGAAATATATCAAAATATTTGGAAACATTGATCTCTGTTAGGCTTGTCAATTATACATTGCCATTAAATCAGAAACGTCGGGGTATTTACGAAATAAATGATTATTTTCTAAATTTTTATTATAAATTTGTTTATCCTAATTTATCTGATCTGGAAATAAATAATGTTGATGAGGTCATGGAAATAATTAAAAAAAATATTAATACATATTATGGCCATGCATTTGAAAGAATAATTATTGACATGATAAGAAATAATATAATAAAATTGCCGTTTAAAATTATGTATGTAAAAAGATTCTGGTATAAGGATATAGAAATAGACGCCATAGCAGGAAATGACGAAACAGATGAAATGGCCTTTATTGAGTGCAAATTTAGTGATAATGTTGACGGAATTAAAGTTTTCAATGATTTAAAATACAAATCATTAAAGGTTGATTATAAAAGGAATAGGGAATATTTTATTATTATAGCGAAATCATTTAAAACAAAGAGCGAGTATGCGATTAATATTGATTTCAATATA
>NZ_LKBH01000035.1:0-20472 GCF_001402935.1 Acidiplasma cupricumulans
TTATTATAATCATCCCAAAATTTTCTCTATTATCCTGTAGGGATTCTTAAAAAATACATCCTGATAATGATCAAGTTTTGATTTTAATTCCTCCATTTTAATTATATTTTCAAAGCCAGCAGGGACATCGTTTATGCCAAGAAAATCTGTTCCAATGCCAACATATCTCCACCCATAGTTGTCTCCAATATAATTGATGTTTTCTATAATTCCATCAACACTGGCATGATTGAGTGTGGCGGGAATTGCGGTTATACCGATAATACCATCTGTCTCTGTAATTGCCTTTATTTCCTCGTCATCTATGTTCCTTGTGTGTTTTTTTAACGCTGTTAAATTTGTATGTGAATCTATTACCGGTGCCTTTGTTAACGCACAGGCTTCAAGAACGGTTTTTCTGGATGCATGTGCAAGGTCAATAATAATACCAGTCTTGTTTGCTATGTTAATCAATTCCTCACCAAAGCCGGTAAGTCCATAATCCTTTCTGGACATGCACGACGCTGCAAATTTTGTATCATAATTCCATGTTAATCCAATGGCACCAAGCCCAAGGTTTTTTAATATGTATAAATCATCGGGCTGATTCAGAACATCGGTGCCCTCCATTGAAATCAAAAAATTAATTCCATTGTTTATATCACTGTATCTTCTTACCAATCTTAAATAACCTGATCTCTCAAGATAATAGTAAAATTTAAACTGGTCCATCATTATGCTGTACTCTGGATATGTTCCTTCCTGTTTGAACCCATAATTCTTTGTCATTTCATCTGACAAATCAGTGTATGCTGGAATATGTGGAAAAACAACAGAAAATATTGTTACCTTTTCAAATTCCCTGAGCATATTTATTCCAGACTGGCCGTTACCAGATATTATATCACCGCGCAATGAAGAAAATGCGAAATCCTCATGCATATCAACAAATTCCATTATGGTTTATATGGCAATCCTATATTAATTATTATTGATTATTATAAATTAAATAACCATTGTATACCTTGCCAGCCTCTCGGCAGAACCCTCTGAAAGGCCATTTATACCAAGTATTGTATACCATGGCCTCATTGTATGTGCAATTGTAAGCGCCTTTATTATTTCTTGGGGTTTTACATCTAGATCTGCAGCTGTTGTGGCCGCACCAACATCGTTTAAATATTCCCTGACCTCGCCATCCTTTTTGGATTGTATATATGCCATCATAATGGTGCCAAGGCCGCAATACTCACCATGATTTGGCATTCCATGTATTTTTTCAAGTGCGAAGGTAAATAAATGTTCGCTTCCTGCCGCAACCCGGGTTGTTCCAGAGAGCTGCATAAGATAACCATCTGTAACCTCAGACAAAAATAATGTTTCTATTCCGATATAATTCATTGCCGCAACATCCGCAATCCTCTTCTTTAATAAATTGGTTGTGGCCTTTGCAACATTCATGGCGAAATCATTATATGTTTCACCTGCAAGCCAGAAGGCAAGCCTCCAGTCATAAAGTGCAGACATCTTTGAAAGCATATCACCAACTCCAGCAGAGATGTATTTTTTTGGCTGGTTTTTTAATATTTCATAATCACCAACAATAAGCGAGGGTGCCTTCGTCTGGAATGCCTCGTTTTTATCATCAATCCATAAAACAGAGTATCCAGTTGCTATTGCATCGCTTGAAAGAAGCGTTGGAACGGCAATAAAATTAAGTTCAAGTTTAGCAGATATATATTTGCACACATCAAGTGTTGAGCCACCGCCTATGCCAATTATAAAAACATCATTTTTTGATGAATAATTTTTAATTATAGCTTTTAAACTCTCGGCATTTTTAAGTGTTGGTTCTATTTTTTCGTAAATAAATGTGTTAACATAAAATCCACTGGATTCAAGGGAATCAACCACTATTTTACCTGCTATTCTAAATGCTGTTTCTCCAGATATAACGGCAGCGGTTCCGGTAATCCCTATATTTTTTAGATGCTCACCGATATTTTTTAACGATCCAAATCCCGCCTCAATGTTTGCAGAGAATTTCATAAATTTAAACTGCTGCATGTAACCATCTATTTCATTTTTTTAGAGACCTCATCCAGTGATTCAGAGAATACATCAAGTCCAGATTCTATTATATGATCCTCTATTGTGAGTGGGGCTATATACCTCATTACATTTCCATAATGCCCGCATGTAAGCATAAGCAGTCCATGCCTGAAAAGAGTTTCCTTCATGGTATTTGCCATTTCAGTGGCAGGTTCCCTTGTGTTTTTATCCCTTACAAGCTCTGCAGCGATCATGTAGCCAAGGCCGCGAACATCACCTATGAATGGATTCTTACCGGCCATTTCCTCAAACCTTTTCTTTATATATCTGCCCTTGCTTGTCACCCTGTCCAGAATACCACTTGTTTTTAAATAGTTTAAAATTGCAGTTCCAGCGGCAAGTGCCAGTGGGTTAGCCCGGTATGTGCCAAGGTGAAAGCCTGCAGGCAGATCCCTGTCATAATCAGCACGGTATGAAATCATTGATGCTGGTATTCCACCACCAACACTCTTTGATATGCACATAATATCCGGGCTAACATTATAATGCTCGGATGCCCATATTTTCCCGGTTCTTCCCATTCCACTCTGAACCTCGTCAAAAATAAGAGGTATTGAATATTTTTCAGTAACCTCCCTTAACATAGGAAGAAAATCATCAGGTGGGACTATGTATCCCCCCTCACCCTGAACAGGCTCAACAAGGACGCCTCCTATTGATCCGGGACCTGCAGCCGGATCCCTTATTATATATTCAAGCTGTTCTATGACGACCTTGCTTATATCCCCCTCAGGAACATTTACCGGAAATCTATATGGATAAGGAAATGGAAGGTGGTATATATCCCTTGGGGATATTCCGGCATAATCCCTGTAATGATAATTTGCTGTTGCACCCACAATGTCCCCGGCAACGCCATGATATGACCCACCAAAGGCAACAATGGTTTTTTTGCCTGATACATGCCTGGCAAGGCTTATTGCAGCCTCGCATGCATCGGCACCGGTAACAGTAAACATTGTCCTTGCATGGTCCTTAAGTTCCTTTGGTAGCACTGAATTTAAAGTTTTCAAAAAATTGATTCTTGCCTCCGTGGGAACCTCATTGATATGAACTATTTTTTCAAGCTGCTCCTCTATTGCATGCCTGACAATAGGGTTGTTATGCCCAAGATTTAAAACACTAATGCCTGCAAACCAGTCTATAAATATATTGCCGTCAAGATCCATTACTGTTGATCCCCTGGCATTATCAACGGCAAGTTTAAATGCCCTTGTATAGGTTCTGCTCTGTGTTTCAAGCATGTCCTGCTCATTTAGCGCAATCCTTGACCTTGGACCTGGCAGCTCTGTTTTTATTACAGGCGCCTCATCATAACTTAAATTATATACCTCCATTTTAATCACCCTTAACTGTTTTCACTTATTTCCATTTCAGCATCATAATTTCCTGCATTCTGCAGCACTTCTGGTTTTTTAAATTTATAATATAATGTAACCGCAACCGCACCAACAACTATCCAGAGAACCGCGAGTATAACTATAATAAAATACGCAAGATTAAGCGTTGTTGGGTCCGATATATATGTCTGTATGTTTGTAAGCACTGTATAATAAATAATAACAAGCCCAACAAAACTTGCAATGGTCGGCATAACATAATGGTACAGTATGCTTGATTCCCCTGTTTTCTTAAGCACCGTGTGGCTAAAGAATGTAAGAGATGTATTTCCAATTATATGTACTGTAACTATGCATACGCCCGTCATTGTTAAAAGAATTAATGCGGCGTTCACAGGTCCAAAATATATGCCTGTTATTATATCAAGCACAAATGAAATGGCAAGCCAAACAAGCATGGCATGTCCTGGTGTTCTGTATTTTTTATGCACCTCACCAATATACTCCGGAAATATGACCCTATCCCTGGCTGCGGAATACCATATCCTGCTCACTGCATTTGTTTTTGAAACTGCATACGAAAAATAGCTATTTGTAGTGAATATTATTAATAAAATGAACCCAACAGGTCCAAGATATCTATAGAATACAATAAGTCCCGGATCAGGTGCGCTGGCAAAGGCTGATATTGATGGAAGGCCCCATCCAACAACAAGGGCATATGAGGCCGGTATCAGTGCAAGCCCTGCAAGAAGCCATGCAATTAAAATTGATTTTCTCACGTTTCTCTTTGAATTTTTCATCTCCTCGGATATTGTTGTAACAGTGCCAAGTCCGGTGAAATCCACTATGGAAAATATAACTCCAAAGAAAAAAGAACCTATGGCACTGCCTGTTGGCAGGTAAAATGGCTTTAATGTATTTGCCGATCCAAGCCTTGCGATAATTATAAATGAGCCTATGACAAGGAGCAAAACCTCAAGCATTCCTGTAATTGCCATATAATTTGTTGATACCTTTATTCCAAGATATGGAAGAATAAACATGTAGAGTGTTATTATTACAGCAAAGAGGATCCATAAATATGGTATATTGCTAATATAGGTTGAGATCGCAAATATGAACGCAGATAAACCGAGTATACCGAAGGCCTGACCTGTAAAGTTCTCACCCATCCATGTAAATAGCGCCATTGGTCCGAAGCCGCCACCCCTGGTGCTACCCGCAGCATATGCATAATAACTTCCCGCATTTGCCTTGTATTTTGAAAATTCATATGGCATTATCATGAATAAACCGTATGAAAGCCATGCCACTATAATTGCCAGCGGTGTGGCAACAAGTGCAAATGCAACGGTGCCAAGTAATAAAATTGCCACATCTGCAGCCGGGCCGACATATGATAAGGACTGAAAAATTCCCTGAATGCTGCCAACAGCATTGCTTTTTAATTTATTTGTTCCAGAAGAATGCTTAATCTCATCAACCATATAAATATAAACTTAAGATGATATAAAATGATTCTTATGATTAAGTGAAACAGTATTTTATAGCAATAATTTTTCCTTTTTTATTATTAAAACAAAATTTTTTGACATAAAAACATATTTATTGATAGAAAATATAAAATAGTGATAAAACTTTTAATCATTATGGTGGATGAATTTGATAGAAGAATATTAACCATTCTTAAAAATGATTGTGATGTGCCATTAAAGGAAATTGGCAAAAAGGTTGGATTATTTTCAGCCTCCGCAATTAGCAAGAGGATAAATAAACTAAAGGAGGATGGCATAATAAAAAAACAGGTTGCACTCCTGGATTATGAGAAATTGAATTTTGATTTTATATCCATAATATTTGTTAAAACAAAATATCATAAGGATTATGCACAGATAATTGGCAACAAGCTAAAATCACTTCCAAATGTTGTTGCAGTATTTTTTATACTGGGTGATATTGATTTTGTTATTCTGACCGTGAACAGGAACAGGCAGGATTTTTTGCGTATAATGGAAAAGCTCACCAGCATGGACGAAATAGAAAGAAGCGATTCACGGGTTGTTGCATATACAATTAAGGATATTGATTTCTCATCTATAGAGCTTTAAATATATCTTTTTCATAGGACTCTGCCATTCCAAATATCCTAAGGCTCTCCTCATAAAACAGTTTAATTTTCAATTTTTCTGTAAAAATATATTCCGAGCCTTTATATATCCCTAAATTTATGGCGATGTTTCCCAGAGATGCATTTATTGAGGAGTATGCCATATATGCCGAGGTTATATCATCTGTAACAAGATTTTTATTTCCATTATAAAGAAGATAAACTGCATTTTCAAGGTTTATCAATGATCTAATTGCTATTTTCCATGATGTTATTATGCTTTTTTTTACCGCATAATTTATTTTATTGGGCCTGTTTTTATCATTACGGGAAATTCTTAAGGCATCCATTATGTCCATAAAATTTTTTTCATCCTCATTCATTAAACTTTTTAAGTCATCTATAATTTTATTGCTCTGTAAAACAATATTATTATATTTCCCGTAATTTTCCCTGAGCTTTTCCTTTTTTAATGATAGCAGGGATGCCATTGAATTTAATGATGCTGAAAATATTGATGTTAATGCTGATGCAGATCCACCGCCGGGTGCTGCAGAATCGCTTTTTAAATTATTTATATATTCATCTATTTCCATAGCTTCCTAATATTTTATATTCTAAAATATTTTTGCCAGATATATCCGCCTTTATGAATTTTCCAAGGGATAATGCAACAGCGTCAGCAGGCAGGAGACCAATTATCTCACTTGATTCTATGTCAAATCCCATACCTTTTGCCTCGGAATCTATAAAATTATATATGTTATTAATTGGTGAACATTTATAACAGTATATATTCATGGATAACTGCGTGTAACCCTTTGACTTAATTGGGAATGCAAGTGCCTTTACCCCCTTAAAATATTTTCCTGATCTTATTTTTTTCACAATCATATTTACCTTTGAAACGTCATCTGTATTAATATTCACATTATAGGCTATAAGGAAATTTCTTGCGCCAACCATCATTGCACCTGCACTGCCCAAAACAGCAGGCCCGTAATCAGGTTTATATTTTTCCTCCAAAATATGCTGTTTTAGTTCCTCATACTGAAAATGCATATTCCTTATGTATGATATATCCCTCCTTTCCGGAATTTTCGCTGATTCACCATACATATAAACAGGGATGCCAAGCTCGCTACCTATTCTATAACCAAGTTTATTTGATATTTCTATGGCCTCATTCATGGTGGAATTTCCCATTGGAACTATAGGAAGCACATCCAGCGCACCTATTCTTGGATGCAATCCCCTGTGTTTTTCCATATCTATGAGTTCCTTTGCACTTTTTGCAAGGTCAAACAGTATCTGTACAATCCTATCGTTATCTGCTATCAGCGTTATAACACTTCTGTTATGGTCCCTATCAGATGTGCTGTCCAGAAAAGTACCACCGCCTGATGTTATTATGCCTTTTAATATTTCAATTATATTCTCATCGGATGTGCTAAAATTGGGGACTGATTCAAAAATATTCATGATATATTATATATTATAGGTATTTATACTAATTTGTTTTAAAAATGATGTTATCTTATATTTTATCTGATCTGATAACATATATGTTTATGCTGTAAGTAACTTATCTAATTACATGTTGGGTTCAAAAATTTTTATATTCCTTCAGGTATTGTCATTAATGCACCGTGATGTAATATGATAACTAGTATAAAAAATGTTATAAAAAGGGACGGAACTGAGGTTCCATTCGATAAGGGTAAAATAGCAATGGCAATTTATAAGGCCATGCTTTCGGTTAAAATGGGTTCAATGGAGGATGCAAACAAGCTTGCCGATATTGTTACAGAGGAATTGGAAAAATCAGGGGGGGTACCAAATGTTGAATCCATACAGGATACTGTAGAAAATGTTCTTATGACAAGAAAGATTGATGGTAAATCGTATATACCTGTTGCAAAATCATATATATTATACAGGGAAAAGAGGAAAACCATAAGGGAGGAAAAGGAGCTACTTGGTGTAAAGGACGATCTAAAATTAACTGTAAATGCAATAAAGGTTCTTGAGGCAAGGTATTTATTCAAGGACTCTGAGGGCAAAATAATAGAAACCCCAAGGCAGATGTTCCACCGTGTTGCAGTACATCTGGCCATAATACAGGGATTATATGATTACCGTGATTTCCAGAAAAATGGTGTTATACATGAGGATGGTGAGGTCTATTCAGGTCTTTCAAAAACACAGATAGATGAATTGAGGAGGGCCTTTAATGAGTTAAAGAAGGAAAAGGAGCTAACAGGCACGTTTGATGAATTCCTTGATTTTCTTGAGACAAAGAAAACAAGAATAAATTATTATATCAAAAAATTTGAGGACGAAATGATAAACCTGCGCTTTGTTCCAAATTCACCAACATTAATGAATGCCGGTGGACCACTTGGTCAGCTTTCAGCATGCTTTGTGCTTCCAGTCGATGATAGCATAGATTCCATATTTGATGCATTAAAATATACCGCGGAGATACACAAATCTGGCGGTGGCACAGGTTTCTCATTCTCAAGGCTAAGGGCATCAGATGACATAGTTGCATCCACAAAGGGTGTTGCATCAGGCCCAGTATCATTTATGAGAATATTTGATGTTACAACAGATGTAATAAAACAGGGTGGCAAGAGAAGGGGGGCAAACATGGGCATACTTAACTATAACCACCCGAACATAATGGACTTTATAATGAGCAAGGACTCAGATAACAAGGTTCTAAGCAATTTCAATATATCTGTTGCGGTTGATGATGAATTTTTTGAAAAGCTGGACAATGATGATTATATTGAGCTTAAGAATCCACGTGATAAAAGAACGATGGGAAAAATTAAGGCAAGGACCCTCTGGAATTCCATAATAAACCAGGCATGGAAGACCGGAGACCCCGGAATGGTTTTCCTTGATGAAATTAATAAAAAGAACCCTGTGAAAAATATAGGGTATATAGAATCAACAAATCCCTGTGTAACAGGTGATACAAGAATATACACATCCGAGGGAATAAAAACAGCAAAACAGCTGTATGATTATGGAGAGCCATTAAATATAAAGATAGATGGAAGATTAGGTGGCAATTTCAGAAAATCATCAAATGTCATTTATACAGGCTATAAGGATGTATATAAGATAACAACCAGGGAGGGATTCGAAATAAAGGTAACCGGAGACCATAAAATCTACAGCGATGAAAGAGGATGGGTAGAGGCATTAAAGTTAAGAAAGGGCGAAAAAATAAGAATACTAAATGAAGGAGGAGCTTTTGGAAGCTATGGCAGCCTTGAGGAAGGAAGGGTCCTTGGATGGCTTGTTGGTGATGGCCATATAAACAAAGGCAATAATAACGATCGGGCCGTTCTATCATTCTATGACCAGGATCGCGTATTGGCAAAGGATTTTGAAAATTATGTAAATAATATAATAAGGCCATCAACGAATAACCGTGATTACCATGTAGGACTGGTAAACATAGAGAGCAGAAACTGCACAACAATAGCATCTGAAAGATTAAAGGAAATGGCTAAAGAATATGATTTATTGGATGAAAAATTAAAGGTTCCTGAGAAGGTATTTGAAGGATCAATGGAAATGCAGAAAGGATTTATACAGGCACTATTCGAGGCGGATGGTACAGTAAATCTAGATGGGAACAGCACAAGGCATATACATTTAACATCAATAAGCGAGAAACTATTACGTGGTGTTCAAGAATTGTTACTTAACTTTGGGATATATAGCAGGATATATTTCAATCGCAGAAAGGCTGGATTTAAAATGCTTCCAGATTCAAATAGAAATCTAAAAATGTATAAAACTCAACCATATCACGAGTTATATATCATGGGTAAAAGTTCGGTAACATTCTATAATAAAATAGGATTTTTATCCGAAAGAAAGAACTCAAAGTTATTAAAGCTTGTAAATAGTTACTCACAGGGGCCTAGAGATGAGAAATGGGTTGCAAGGGTTGATAATATAGAATATGTAGGTAAGGAAGATGTATATGATTTAGTAGAACCATCTACTCATTCATTTGTAGCTAGCGGAATTGTGGTACACAACTGTGGCGAGCAGCCGCTTATGCCCTATGAATCCTGCAATCTCGGTTCAATAAATCTATCAAAATTTGTGGAGAATGGTCAGTTCAATTTTGATAAATATAAAGAAACAATAGACATAGCCACAAGGTTCCTTGAAAACGTAGTAGATGCCAACAAATTCCCTGTAGAGGAAATAAAAAACATGACAAGAAAGACCAGAAAAATAGGCCTTGGATTAATGGGATTTGCAGACATGCTAATAATGCTTGGCATACCATATAACAGCAATGAGGCCCTTGAAATGGCGGAAAAGGTCATGAAAACACTTAATGATGAGTCACACCTTGAATCACAGAGACTTGCTGAGGAGAGGGGTGTCTTCCCCGGATGGTATGGATCAGAATGGGAGGAAAACGGAATAAAGATGAGAAATTCAACAACAACAACCATTGCCCCAACAGGTACAATATCAATAATTGCCGGATGTTCCTCATCAATTGAGCCATTATTTGCCATAGCCTTTGTAAGACATGTGCTAAACGGGCAGGAATTACTGGAGGTAAATCCCCTATTTGAGGATGCCCTAAGGTCAAGGGGGCTTTACTCAAATGAGATAATGGAAAAGGTTGCACAGACAGGGAACCTGCAGAATGTTGATTTACCTGATGACCTGAAATCAATATTTGTGACTGCGCAGGAGATAGATCCTGAATGGCATGTAATAATGCAGGCAACATTCCAGAGATACTGCGATTCCGGAGTATCAAAGACAATTAACCTTCCCTATGAGGCAACTCCAGATGACATTGCAAAGGCATACAGGCTCGCAAAGGATCTGCACTGCAAGGGTATAACGGTTTACAGGGACAGGAGCAAGAGCCAGCAGGTATTATATGCAGGAACAAAAAAGGAAACTGAGGAGACAAAAAAAAGTGATGAGGAAAAAAAAATTGATTTATCATTAAAAATGCCCGATAAATTCCTGAAACTTGACTCCACATTCGACCCTGCATGCCCAACAGGAAAATGCGATTTATAAAATATTTTATAATATCCTTATTTTAAATTTATACATTTAATGGATAAAAAATACATATTAACACAATTGTTGTAAATTACTATTTAAAAATTTTCAAGAATATTTGTGAAATAAAAAAATGCGTTGTATGGTGATTTATAGGGATTAAAATATTCATGGACCTCCTGATCTGGGCCTGTGCCTGCTGCCATATAGTAAAAATTATCTGAGGTCTGAAGATATCCAAAGAGTTTTTCATCAATTTTATCGCCCTTTGATAACAAAATATTTAGCGCCTCAACCTGCATACTGTTTCCAGTCCATGGTGATAGGTCCCTCCCGGTATCAGCCCATGATATTGTGGAATCTGTATTTATAACTGATTTAACAGAAAATTTTAACGCGTCATTTACCCTGAGGTCGTTTATATTATTTTTAATCATTTCAGTTTTCAATGATTTTAAAAATTCAAAAATTCCGGTGGAACTGTCCTGATGTTCCCCAAATGTCTCATAATCCATAAAAATATTAATTACATCGCCTTCTGAGTGTTTAATCCAGGATGCATATTTTTCGGCTGTAAGTGGAAACTCCGGCCACGATCTGTTTGAGAATCTAAATGATATGTCATCACTTAAATTATAATTCCTTAAAAGCATTCCTAATCCATTAATATCCTTATAAACAAAGTTGGGTGAATTGGCGTTATTGAATCTGTCTGTAAATTCTGTTAAAATTAAATTGTATCCAATATTTTTAACAATCCTGCTAATATTTGTATTGTAAATCAATTCTGTATTTCTAAAATTTTTGGGTTTGATTCCAAATACATTTTTCATTTTTTCAGCATGCATGGAAATTTGTTTTTTAAATTCGTTTTCATCATAGATTCCTGCAAGGCTATGATAATAGGTTTCATCAAGCAATTCCCCAAGCCCGGATTTAAAGTATTCCTTAAACACATCAAGAACCTCTGGATAAAACACCTCAGCCTGTTCTATAAATGTACCTGATAATGAGAATGTGGCATTTATATTATTCTCCATTAAAATTCTTGTTGCAGGTATGTATGATTTTTCCGAAATTCTTTTAAAAATCCTCTCATTTTCAGAGTCCCAGAAGAATGAATTATTATTGCCTATTTCGTACCTTCTGTAAGGTCTCAGCCTACGCGGCTGGTGAACCTCAAAATACATTATTACATTATCCGTCATATTGATCTGTATACCTCCATTGTTTTAATGGCAGCACTCTCCCATGTAAATTTCCTTGCCTCAATCTGGCCATTTATACCCATGGTCTCTCTTAATCCCCTATGAAGAAGCATTGAGATTATATATTCGGATAAAAGTTCAGTGTCCCAGTAATCAGATCTGAAAACATTATGAAGCGCCTCACCAACACCGGTTGTGTAGCTAATTATTGCGGGGGTTCCGGTGCTCATTGCCTCTATAACAGACATGCCAAATGGCTCGGATACCGCGGGGAGCAGAAACACATCACTGTTTTTATAATAGTATATCTGCTCATTAAAGCTTACAAAGCCCCTGAATATAACATTCCTATTTATTCCAAGTTCACCTGTAATCCTCCTCATTTCAGGTTCCTGATCACCGGTACCGGCAAATGTAAATTTAATATCTGGAAATTTCTTTATAACACGGTATGCCGCATCCAGGAAAAATCTTGGTCCTTTCTGTGTTGTAATTCTCCCAAAATAAAGAATGTTTCTGTATAAATCATAGGATTTCTGCGGCATGTTTATGAATGTATTATCTATACCATTATGCACAACATAAATTTTTTTTGGATCTGCATTATAATATTTAATAATCATCTTCTGGGTGTATTCTGATACGGCTATTATCCTGTCAGCATATTTTATGCCCCTTCTTTCAATGTCCATTATATATTTTTGTGGGAAAAAGTTTCCGGATCTGTCTATTTCTGTACTGTGCACTGTTATTACAAGTGGTTTATTATATCTTTCCTTAAGCTCAATGCCCGCCTCAAATGTAATCCAGTCATGGCAGTGTATAATATCGGTTTCAGGATCGAATTGATCAACAACCATCTCATTATAATATTTTATCTTTTCATTAAAATCATGAAATTTAATGCCATCGAATCCGGTATAATAACTTTCATTTCTTATATTTTTTTCATTAATTTTATAATTGGTTTTCACCCTTTTTACCCTAAATGGATAATATGGATAAAGTCCTGAAACATCTGGAATATACAGCGTTACATCAAAAATCTTATTTATAATTGAAAATATATTTATGGTATGAACACCCAGGCCACCTGAAAATGCAGGCGGAAGCTCCCAGCCGATTACAGATATCCTCATTTAATTGCCCCCAAGATCCTCAAAGTAAGATCTTATTAATTCCCCGTAACTCCATGCCTGAAGTATGCAGCCCTTTGGCGTCCCATCATCATCAAAGAGTTCCGGTATTTTCCTCATGTTATATAGTGATGAAAAATAATCAAGCAAATCTGAAGCACTGTTGCCTGACCTTACAGCCGCCGTAATATAAGGGCCTGCAAGCCACGGCCATATGATTCCATTATGATATGCCCTGTCACGGTGAAGCCGGTCACCGGTATATACAGGTATGTAATCAGGATCCTCTGGGGATAATGTTCTGAGCCCATATGGTGTTATAAGGTATTTATCAACCTGATTTTTGTATTTATTAAAGTTATTTAATACCGGGAATGGAAGTGAAAAGGCAAAAATAAAATTAGGCCTTAATCTAAAATCATCTGGAAGCACATCGTAAATTTTTCCATCATGCATGTATAGATTTTCAAAATTTTTTTCGATATACTTATATATATTTTTATAGGAATCATCATAACCAATTGAAACCTCATTGCAGAGGAACTCATATGTTTTAAGCGCATTATACCATAGTGCATTTATCTCCACAGGCATTCCTGAACGTGGCGTGAATATTATATTATTATACTCCGCATCCATCCACGTCAGCTTGCCCATCTTTAATTTTATAAGGTTATTTTCCATAAAATAATAGTCATTACCCCTAATATATCCATCTATAATTTCCTTAATTGCTGGCATAAAATGCCTTATGGTGTTAACATCTTTTGTGTACTCATAATACTTATAAACTGCATAGATAAACCAGAGCGATACATCTGCAGCATCATATTCCCCTACCATTGTTTTGGGAATTATACCATTTTTCATTTGCCTCATATATGTAAATAGAATATCCCTGGCAAGTTCATATCTACCGGGTATAAGCGCAAGCCCCGGCAGGGATATAAATGTATCCCTGCCCCATGGGCCAAACCAGTAATATCCCGCTATTATATTATTTTTAAGGAGGAAAATATTTGCCTTTTCATACATGTTTTTTATATTTATTCTATTTGATCTAATTTTATATCTGCTTTTAATGTATTCTTTAAGGGTATCATCAAAGGATTCGCCAGCATATGATGCATCAGAATGAATAGTAATTTCAATGTTTTTGCCTGGATGTCTTAGCTCAAAGTGCCCCGGAAGATACAGATCCTCCTCATAATGTGATCCTCTTTCAATTTCAACAGGATACTGAAAATTATAATACCACAAATTATCTGTAATAAAATTGCCATCAGATCCAATCCAAAGATTATTTTGAACGGATGAAAAATGAACAAATTTACCATTTTTCTGCCATACAAAAATACGATCACCCTTTCTTATTATATCATTGGAATTTCTAAAACTTAATAATGGATAAAATCTTGCAATTTCAGGCTCAGGGTCCATTTCATATTTTATTATTAAAACATCCTTAAGTGGATGCATAATTATGCTTTTTTTTATTTTGAAATTCTGTGAAGAATATACAAACTGCGGATATGGATCATCATTAAGGTCACTTAAATATTTTCTGCCGTCGGGAAATACAGTGCCCGGATAGTAATTTGAATCCAGGTTTATCCTATCTGAATTAAATTCAAATTCCTCAAAGAATTTTGAAAGCATTACCATTCTATCATAATTCTCATTTATATTTTTTACAAAAATGCCGTGATACGTCCTTAGATTTGCAAAGGATGCTGAGGATGATGAATAGCTTGCATTTTTATTTGCAATGATCCACTCATAATTATAATCCATATTAAATTAATAAGCCAAGGGATTATATAATAATTCCTAAAATACTAAATTCATCCACAGGGTTTGATAAAAAAATTAGTTAATTGCTAAATTGTTTTGCACTTTATATTTATATAGTAAAAATAAATAAAGTATAATATGCTGCAAAAATGGATAGCCCTATCCAATACAACAATAGGGCAGCTAATGGCCACAATAAATACGAGCATAATAATAGTGGCACTTCCACCAATTTTCAGGGGCATACATCTGAACCCACTGGCCCCACAATCATTTCCATATCTTTTATGGACAATAATGAGCTATATGATTGTTGTATCAGTTCTGCTGCTCACCATAGGCCGGCTTTCAGATATGTACGGCCGTGTGAGGCTTTTTAACTTGGGTTTTTTAATATTCACAATCGGATCCATACTGCTTTACCTAACCCCGGGAACAGGATACACAGCAGCCACCGAATTAATTATTTTTAGAATAGTTCAGGCTGTTGGTGGATCATTTATAATGGCCAACAGCTTTGCAATCATTACAGATAATTTTCCAAGTGAGGGACGTGGATTTGCCCTATCCATAAATAGCGTTGCTGCTGTATCCGGTGTGAGCATAGGCATAGTCCTTGGAGGATTTTTATCGGTAATTTACTGGCGTGATGTTTTTCTCATAAGCGTTCCTGTTGGTATATTTGGCACATTCTGGTCATATTTTAGACTTAAGGAGACATCAATGAAGAAAAGGGACAGGCTTGATATACCCGGAAATATTCTATTCGCCGCCGGTATTATAATACTTCTCATTGGTGTGACATATGGAATAACACCATACGGGAAAAATCCAATGGGATGGACAAATCCATTTGTTATAATTTCACTGCTTACCGGTACATTGCTGTTAATAATCTTTCCCTTTATTGAGAAAAAATCAGGGAACCCAATGTTTAGGATTGATTTTTTCAAAATTAAGGGGTTCAGCATAGGCAATTTTACTGCGTTCATATCCGCCATGGAAATGATGGGATTAATGTACATGTTAACAATTCTGTTTCAGGGTGTATGGCTTCCAATACATGGATATCCATTTTATATAACACCATTATGGGCAGGGATATACATACTGCCAATGACAGTTTCCATGGGCCTTTTCGGTATACTTGGGGGGCGTTTATCAGACCGTTATGGATTCAGGATTTTAACATCTGCAGGCCTATTTATATCAGCATTTTCATTGGTTCTGCTTGCATTTTTACCATATAACTTTTCATACTATTTAATGGGCATAATCCTTGTTATATTTGGCATTGGTTATGGCCTTTTCAACGCTCCAAACATTTCTGCGGTAATGTCTGTGGTTCCTCCTGAAGCCCGTGGAACCGCATCCGGCATGGTGAATACAATGAGGAATACAGGATATACTGCCAGCATGGGGTTATTCTTTTCCATTCTTATATATGGGCTTTCTAAATCATTGCCTGTAACAATTTCCTCCAGCCTAAGGGCAAAAAATGCAGGACAGCTAATACCATATTTAATCCACATGCCACCCACCGAAGCCATATTTGGAACCTTCCTTGGAATAAACCCTGTATCAGCAATCATCTCAGGAATTCCAGGGCCTGTAATTTCCTCTGTACCTGCAAATGCATTATCCACGATTACTGGAAATACATGGTTTTCCTATGTTTTTGCCCCTGCCTTCATGGGGTCCCTTGACACTGTTTTCTTTATAGTGGCAGGCATAACGGTATTTGCAGGATTAATCTCATTGCTCAGGGATAGGGATAGGATAAGTATTGATAAAAAAACAGGATCCTCCTCTAAAAGTATTAAAAGGCTTAAGGAATATAAATAATTAAAATATACCATATAATGAATAGTTTTATATTCATTAAATAATTTTATTTATTATGGACAGAAAAATCTTAATGCATGTTGGACCAACCATGATTGATATTGATGTTTTACTGGCCGGTGTAAGGAATAATACCGGATTTGCATCACCAGAATTTGTTACTTCCATGGGAAATGCACTTAACGGATTAAAATATGTAATGAATGCCCCTGATTACCAGCCATTCATACTTCCGGGCAGCGGAACCATGGCCATGGAGAGTGTAACATCATTATTAAAAAAGGGTGATAATGTACTTATAGTCAGCTCCGGTGTTTTCGGGGATAGATGGGTAAACATTTTTAAAAAATATCCCCTAAACATCAAGCATTTAAGATCAGAACCCGGCCATATAATCCCGCAGGAGGAGGTTTCAAGAGAACTGGAAAACGGAAAATATAAAATGGTTACAATAACACAGGTTGAGACAAGCACCGGTGTTTTATATCCTGTGGAATCCCTTGTAAAGAAAATACGTGATAAGGTTGATATCATTGTTGTTGATGCGGTTGCCAGTGCAGGTGCCGAAAAATTAAATGTGCAGGACTGGGGCATAGACGTCTGCCTCACAGCCAGCCAGAAGGCCATGGCAGCACCACCCGGTGCAGCCCTAATGGTTTTATCCCAGAACGCTGTTAACCATTTATCAGAAAATTCAATATCAGGATTTTACACAGATTTAAATCAGTGGATTAAGGTTATGAACAGCTTCCAGAACGGTAAATCAGGATATTATACAACACTTCCTGTGCATATAGTATTCTCACTGGAAAAGGCATTTGACCTTATAAGGGAGGAAACTCTTGAAAACAGAATAAAAAGGCATGAAATAGTTTCAGGTGCAATCAGGGCCGGATTAAATGGTATGGATATGCCTGTAATGGCTGAAAAGGGTTTTGAAAGCCACACAGTTACCGGAATGATGCTTGATGGCATAAGCATGAATGATTTTCTTTCAGAATGCCTTAATAATGGTATAGAAATGGCCACAGGCATAGTCCCGGAATATGCTGGAAAATATGTAAGAATTGGACATATGGGCTGGATAAACCAGAACGATGCAATTTCAACAGTGGCCGTAATAGAGCGGGTTCTGAGGGATATGGGCAGGAAAATACCTGCCAATTCTGGTGTATCTGCAGCACAGGAATATCTATCCTCAAACATTAAAGACTAAATTTTATTCAAATGTAAAAATCATTTATTTTTGTATATAAATTATAATTTTGAATTTTAAAATCACTGATAAGTATTTCCATATATTTTTTTCTTGCATCATCCATTGGTATTTTAAATCCCTTTATTTCCTCAATTGAGGTCATTATCTCAGGGTCAAAATTGCAGGGGTTTATCAGATAAAATTTTTTAAGGTCTGTATTAATGTTTAATGCCATGCCATGCAGTGTTGAAAAACCTTTTATTGCGAGGCCTATTGAACATATCTTTTTATTATTTACCCAGACACCTGTTTTTTCATTTAGTTCAGGATGAGCATCAATATTATAAACTTCAAGGAAATCAGTAACGGTTTTCTGAATTAATCTGATAACATCAAGCACATTCTTATTACCTTCCTTCATGTTTATAATAAAATATGCTACCAGCTGTCCAGGGCCATGGTATGTTAAATAGCCTCCACGTTCAGTCTTTATAATGTTGTCCATTGCGCCTTTATAGTGAACACCTGAGGTATAAACATCATTATGTTCAAGAATTATAAATGAATCCTCAATTTTATTCTGATTCCTTAAATTATTTAACCTTCTCTGAAAATCCAGAATTTTTTTATAATCCTCAACACCAAGCACATAAATATCTGGCATAATATGATATTATGAAACAGTATATATTTAATTTGCAAAGGACTTTTTTTGATTTTTATTATATTTATGGGCAATCTTTAAATAAATCATTTATATATTAAGGCATATGCCACAGGATACAAATTTGAAACAGTACTATACATCATTTAAATATCAGTTACTGGGTTATATTAAGACCAAAAGGTTTATCGGGCTTACCCTTTTTTCATTAATAGTTTCGATTGCGGTTACACTTTTAATGTTTCATGTGGAATACACAACGTTAAAGGATTCAAACTCGCCAACATTTTTTTTAAATTATCTTGATACATCACTTCTGGATATTATTGTTGTGGTCGGTTCATTTTTTGGTGGTGATTTAATTTCAGGCGATGTTGGCACCGGTTCAGCATATTACATACTTGTTCAGCCGGTAAAAAGGTCAGTTTTATTTCTTGGGAAGTATACCGCTGCACTGCTATCATCCTTTTTCATAGTTTTCCTTTACATACTTGTCGGAATTTTTGCATCTATTGACCTTTATGGAACGGTAACATCCAAGGTTGCACTGAGCCTTGGCCTTGTACTTTTAATGGTTGCCGCAACCATCATGCTGGCATCATTTTTTAGCTCCATATTTAAGAGCCCAACATCCGGCATGATCACATCAATTGTTCTATTAATTCTAGTATTTCCAATAATAACCGGAATTATAGGCAGCCTTGAGGGCATATATCCAATTGAATTTTTAACCTTTGCAGGTGAGATTACATACCTTATTTTCAATACCGAATATCCCGCAACAAAAATAGTGAGTCCGGCATTGCATGGCCTTAAAATATACACGTTTAATCCGGCATTATATCAGGGGATAGAATCACTTCTGATTTATTTAATCGTCTTTGGCATTATATCAATTGTGATTTATTCAAGGAGGCAGATCGAGGGATAAAAATGGAAATATCAATGGTCAATGTTTCAAAAAAATATAGGAATTTTACCGCACTGGACAATGTATCATTTAATTTTTCCGGTAAAAGGGCCATAGGATATCTTGGTCCAAACGGTGCGGGAAAAACAACAACATTAAAAATTATGACAAATTTATTAAGGCCATCACAGGGCACAGTAGAATTAAATGGCATAAATGTTAATAAAAATCCAAAAAAGGCCCTGGAATCGGTTGGCTCCATGATAGAAACACCTGTGCCATACCCATATTTTACCGTAAAGGAATCACTGGAATTTATCGGTGAGCTGAGGGGCATTGACAAAAGAACTGTTGATGGCAAAATAGACGAATATTTTGACGCACTTAAACTACCACCATTAAAAAATAGAATAGGTTCATTATCAAAAGGCCAGAGGCAGAGGGTTGTTTTTGCATCTGTTCTTGTATCTGATCCGGATATAGTGATACTTGATGAGCCAACAAGCGGCCTTGATCCATTTGAGAGGAAGATATTCCGTGATTTTATATTGAAACTAAAAAAGGACAAGCTTGTTTTCTTCTCATCCCATATACTCTCAGAGGTCTCAGAAACATGTGATGATGTAATATTTTTAAATCATGGGAAGGTTCTTAAGATAGGAAATATGGGCGAGATAACAAGGAGCTTTAACACAAACGCGGTAAAAATTGAGTTTGTTAAAAATGTGGATAATGATATACTATCAAGGTTAAGGGAATTAAAATATGACATTATGGATTCATCAGGAAGAACTGTAACAATCAATTATTCAGGAGATGAGCAGGAGAGGGCACAGATTCTGATTAACGCCATTAAAATCTGCCCTGTAATATCATACACATCTGCAGGATCAGACCTTGAAAAGGCATATATATCAATTCTTGGGGAGAAATGAGGTGGCACCCTGGCGTTATCTGGGGCTTCTCTATTCCAGGGAAAAGCCCTAGCTCCAAGGGCATAAATTCGGTAAAGTTTTGTGTTATATAAATTTCTGGGCAAATGCATAATATAACCTATTTTATTTATCTGCGTTTTATTTTGATATATTCCAAATTTATATGCTCTA